>JAUXJX010000273.1 GCA_030624545.1 Bacteroidota bacterium
TGGAGATTCTCCGGTTTGCCGTGCGGGGAAACCCGCTGTCGTTGTTTTTGGACAGCAACCCCGGCCTTTGCTGTACGTCTTCGACCGAGTTAGAGGGCAAGGAAGGCCAGCGAGTAACGGTGATCGGCTGGGTCATCACTTCGCGGCGCGTTTCGACGGCCGGCGGCGGATATATGAAATTCTTGACGCTCGAAGATTTATGGGGGACAATAGAAGTTGTCCTGTTTCCACCCGCTTATAGACAGGCAGCTAAAACGTCCCGGCTCTCCGGTCCGCTGCAGGTAATCGGCACGATTCAGTCTCGCGTGCCGGGCGAGGCCAACCTGATTGGCGAGAAGGTTGTACCGCTACGACTTGCGGAGGAAAATCGAATAAGGCCGGAGCCGGATTATGCGCTGGCAGGGTAGAGGATCTTACGGAATTCTGACTTTCGCAGTTGCTGTTTCTCTGTTTTACACATCTGTGAATCCTTCTTTCAGAGGAAACTTTTGCGGCTATGGAGGAACAAAAAAAGCGGAACCAATCGATTCCGCTTTTTTCGCAAATTGAAAAAAGCTGATCTCCCAGCGGGAATAGCGATCCCCAAAACTCCGATCCAGCAGACTATTTGGAAGAGAGGATTTTATACATACCTGTGCCACACTTGGGACATTTGCCTTTCATTGCTGGCCTGCCGTTTTTCATCGTTACCCGTTCGGCATTGAGCATGTCCCTCTTCGCCTTACACTTCACACAATATGCTGTTTCAGCCATTTGAGTCCTCCTTTCGGGGAGATTATGAGTTACGCGGGATATTCAATAACGGCTTAAAGTGAGCATAAAATTTGAAAATGTCAACAAAAAAATAGCAAAATTAAGCTAGAACAGATTCAGATTGAAACCCAGCCCGACAAAGATACCGCCGAAACTTTGAGATTCCACCCCGAAGCCTTCTCCAACACTGGCGGAAGTTGCTTCGATTTCGAAGCGTATGCTCATGTTTCTTGCCACGTAGCGGTCAAATCCGATGTTCAAGAAAAAGCCCTTGGGATTGGTGGTTTTCGAGTCGATCCTAAGATCGTCAAGCAAAAAACCTTCCTCATTCTGCTCAATAATGAAGAACACGAGTCCGAAGCCAAAGAACGTCCGGCTCTTCCCGGAGAATGATGAGGAAAGACGCTGCACTCCGATGCCGATCCAGGATTGCTGCCACTCAAAATCTACATTCCGGCCAAGCTGATCGTCAAAAAAAGTTACGCTTTTTGTAAATGTCTTACCTCGCACAGAGAGGTGAAGCGACGGGGTGAAGGCATAGTCCAGCGAGCCGCCGACGGGATATGCAACGCGGCTTTCGTAAAAGTCGTTGAATTTGTCCATGCTGATGCGAAATACGCCTGCCATTGCGCCAATCTCGAAGCGGGAAGAGCGGGCCGGTTGGGAAAGGGCTGTTGCGGGTAAGAATGTGGCCAATAGGACGAAAAAAGTCAGTGCTCGTTTCATAGCTTCTCTCACTTAGCTGTCAGAAACTCAGGTATCAGGTATGTCTTAATGGACAATCGGGCCTTCCACTTTTGTTCTATTCTATCGAATTCGTGAATTAGATACAACATATTTTTGGCAGGTAGTGTCAATAGTTTGATGAAAAAATAGGATAGGAAATGAAACCACAGATCCGCCTGCGGCGAACAGGAAACACGGAGCAATTCTCTGGGCACTCAAAAAGAATTTCCTTTAAAAGATATTACCAGTCGGATTATTTCCTGTCCCATTGAAGTGCAATCCAAACTGGGGCCTGGATTGTTAGAAAATATCTCTGTGAACTCTGTGGTTAATTTTTTGACAACACCTTTTTGCTCAAGGGGGGGATCACATGGAAGCTTTGTCATGCCAATGTGTATTGGAGGTAGAGGGAATGAATGGACTTCTCAGGGCCGACACCCTTCAATTGTTTTGGCCCTGGATGGAGGATTAGAACAGTAGTCGTAGCTGCAAAAAACAAAAATGATGGGAATATTCTGAGTTGTGGGTAATTTAGGTTACGTTGCAACTGATGAAGATAATCATTTGACAAAAAACAATTGTCTCCACATATTGGTAATAAAGATCGGGGATGAATTGACTCAAAGCTAGGAGCAATCTGTGAGAGACAAAATCATCATCATCGGCATCGGCCAGTTGGGCGGCGTTTTTGGCCGCGGCTTTTTGGCTGCCGGCCATCCCGTCTTTCCCGTTACCCGGGAAATGGCAATGGCGGATGTTGCCGAAATTCTGCCAGATCCGAAATTGGTTCTAGTTGCCGTAGCCGAGGATAACCTGAATCCGGTGCTTAGGCAGATTCCGCCGGTCTGGCAAGACAGATTGGGACTGCTGCAGAACGAGCTGCTGCCGCGGGATTGGCAGGAGCAGGGGATAGAGAATCCTACCGTGATCTCTGCATGGTTCGAGAAGAAAAAGGGCACGGACTCAAAAGTGCTTCTTTCCTCACCGGTTTATGGGCCGAACGCGGAGGTGATCAAGGCGGCAATGGAGGCTGTTGACATTCCGGCCCACATCCTGGACAATGAGTCCGAGCTCGAATACGAGTTGGTACGGAAAAACGTATACATCATCACCATTAACGTTGCCGGGCTGCTGACAGGCGGTACGGTGGGCGGGCTGTGGGAAAATCACAGGGACCTTGCGCGCCAGGTGGCCAGTGAAGTCATAGACATTCAGGCCTGGCTTACTGGAAGTGAATTTGATCATGAGCGATTGATCGATGGTATGGTTGAGGCTTTCGAGCCTGACCCGAACCACAAATGCATGGGCCGCACCGCACCCGTGCGTCTGAGACGGGCTTTACATTATGCGGATCAGGCTGGCCTGGCGGTGCCGAAACTGCGGGACATCGGTTCGAAGAAGCTGTGAAGACCGGTGAGCGGTTATTTCGCAGACAGCTAACCTGAATTATTCACCGCAGAGATCGCCGAGAGTGGTTTATGAATTAAGCAGGCTAAATGTCCTAGAATACGGAGGTCATAAATGGTAGAAACCCTATCCACAATGCTGGAACTGGGAACGCTTGCACCACATTTTGAATTGCCGGACTACGACGGCAAAATCCATTCCCTGGACGATTACCAGGACAAACCAATGCTTGTCGTGTTCGTCTGTCATCACTGCCCATTCGTCATCCATGTTCGAGAAACGCTGGTGGAATTGCTCAAGTCGTACCAAGAAAAGGGCGTATCTGTGGCTGCAATTAGCTCCAATGATATCGAGAAATATCCTGCCGATTCGCCGAATGGCATGAAAGAAGATGCGGAAAGGCACGGCTATACTTTTCCGTATCTCCTCGATGAATCCCAGGATGTGGCAAAAGCCTATCGGGCTGCATGCACACCGGATTTCTTTTTGTTCGATGCGGATCACCTCCTCGTCTACCGGGGGCAAATGGATGGCAGCCGGCCTGGAAACAATGTTCCGGTTACCGGGGAGGATTTAACAAATGCAGTTGATGCGCTCCTGGCGGGACAGGATGTGTCAATGGAACAACGACCGTCAATGGGCTGCAATATTAAGTGGAAGCCGGGGAATGAGCCGGATTACTTTGGGTGTTAGCCGCATGATGTCAATTACGTATTCGCAAATTACTCTCAAAAGGGGAGCGCAAAATACAGCCGCCTTGGTGTCATCCTGAGCGTAAGCGAAGGATCTTGTCTGGCAGCGCCCTTAACAATCTGATCACATGAGAGTTATGATGCGATTCAAACAAGATCCTTCACTCCACTGCGCTTCGTTCAGGATGAGATTTTGTTGCGTTTTTCCAATTCTAAAACACTTGTCAAGAAGAGACTTTCTGTAGGAAGTTCTTAGCCCAGTCCAGTTCCTTATCCCGCACCCTCCGAAACGCGGCCAGCTTTTCTTTGTCGGATCCCTCCGCAGCCGCCGGATCTGCGAAGCTTTGGTGGATCACTTTCTTCCCCGGAAAGAATGGACAGTTTTCTCTGGCCGAATCGCAAACCGTAATAACGATATCGAAAACCTGATTCTCGAATTCATCAATCGATTTGGAACGGTGATGGGCGATATCGATGCCGATGTCCGACATCGCCTTTACGGCGAAAGGATTTACCTTCGAAGGATGCGTACCGGCGCTTTTGGCTTCGATTTTTCCCCGGCCATAATGATTCAGCATGCCCTCCATCATCTGGCTGCGCGCCGAATTCCCGGTGCAAATCACCA
>JAUXJX010000030.1 GCA_030624545.1 Bacteroidota bacterium
AGTAACGGTAAATGGGACATCGATTTTTCCCCAGTGCAAAACAACCTCGGCGCTGTTTTCCGTCATGTTCTCGAAGTGAAAACTCATCCGTTCCTTACTTTCCTGGTGCCATTTTGGTGTAACTTTGATTTCCAAAATGTCTTTCGAGTCATCTTTATCGAAAGCGCCCCATTGATTGGGCTCCGTATTAAAGACAATTGTCCACTCCTTTTTGCCCGGTACAGTGAATAAAGCATATTTGCCCGCATTAAGCTCATGGCCATTAATACTGACCGGATCCGCGAAGGAAATCGTCGTAGCTTCGTTCGCGCCTGTTCTCCATACTTTGTCATAAGGCACCAATCCGTCCCAGATTACGCGGCCTCTCACCGCCGGACTGCAATAAGTAATCGTCACTTCAGTCAAGCCGATGGTCTGCAGAATACTCGCCTTCGGGCTGAGACGAGGTAATTCCTGAGCAATCACAGTACTGCATAGAGCAAGTATAGCTACTCCGAAGATTGCTTTCGAAAGGCTCTTCATTTCTTCCTCCACCTGGGTCTATTCATAACAAAAGAGAATTCTACAAAATTCGCTTGTTAAATATATGCAATCCTGCCCTAAATACAAGAATTTTCAGATCGGATGTATTCATCTAATTTGTTGTTGCGATTAAATATGATGACATTTACTTTATCATCTCTGAAGGCTCGCATCCAAGTTATTGGGATCAAACCATGCTGCAAAACAAACTCGACGTCTATTTTGAAAAAACACAAGCTTATTTCAAACGCTGCAAAAAATACGCGCCCGTCCTGCTTTTCTTCGGCGGGTTTACCTGGGACGGCCTCACCCTGACTCGAATTGATCGTATCATTGACAACATCATTCTCTTAGCCTATTTCCTCGTCGCCGGCATCTTTATTCTCCTCGTTACTTTGATTGACAGGGACCGAATCCGGAAACGTCTTCTACTGAAATACAGGAATTGGTATCCCCTTGGACTGCAATTCGCCTTCGGCGCCTTGTTTAGCGCCTATGTTGTGTTCTACTTTAAGAGCGCCGCCTTGACCAAGAACTGGCTTTTTTTCGGCGTCCTTGTGGTCTTATTGGTCGCAAATGAGTTCCTGGAAAACAGGCTGAACAATCTCGTTCTGGTTTTTTCCCTCTATTTCTTGGCGGCTTTCTCTTTCTTTATTTTCTTCATACCTGTGGTGGCAAAAAGGATGGACGTCTTAACCTTCATGATTGGCGGCATTCTGAGCCTGGTGTTTATTCTTGGATATGTGTATCTCTTGTATCGCAAAGCCCTGGCAATTTCGAAGAAAGAGGGTGTTCGCATTGTTTTGCCCACTGTTGTCCTGTTTCTTCTGCTAAATTTATTCTATTCCTTAAATTGGATCCCGCCGGTGCCCTTGTCATTGAAGTCAGGGGCGATTTATCGTAGTGTAGTTAAAGTCGAGGATGGCTATCGGCTTTCATTTGAAAAGCCCAAATGGTATCAATTCTGGAAGGACTCGGATGACCCATTCCGTTATGCGGAAGGCGACAGTGTTTTTTGCTTTGCCTCGATTTTTGCACCGGCTCTGCTAAAAAAGAATATGTTTCACCACTGGCAGCAATACTTCCCCAATAGAAAAGAATGGCTCACCACAGACCGGATAGGTTACGAGATCACCGGCGGGCGATATGGCGGTTACCGGGGATATTCCTACAAAAGAAACCTGAGTGCAGGAAAATGGCGGGTAGACGTGGAGACGCAAGAAGGCCAGCTTCTGGGCCGAATCGGATTCGAGATTGAGCCGGTTTCGAGCAAAGTTGTCGAGGTGAAAACTGTTTTTAGATAGCAGTTCCCGCGTCCTCTTATGGGAACTGGTGCCCCTTGGAGTTGACTAATTAGTCTCTGTTACGAAACTCATTTCTTATTATCAAGCAGTAGGAGTCCGGACAAAAATAGTACAACGTAGCCCACGTTGAGCGCATGCCATCGGAGACAGGGAGACGAAGCGGTCCATGCTGAGCGGAGACGAAGCGGTCCACGCTGAGCGGAGACGAAGCGAGCCTTCGATCCTTCCGAAGATTAAGGAAGTTTAATTTGGATTTGGATTGGTCCGGTAGTAAATTAGTTCCGGAAGAGGTTTTAGCCGGTCCTATCAGCAAAATCCAAAATGAAATGGAATTATTCTGAAAGCCGATCATGAAAAGGTTTCTGTTAAGCAGCCTCCTGTTATTTTTGAGCATCGGTTGCTCAAATTCGGATGATTTTGACTTAATCATTCGAAATGGCAGCGTCGTAGATGGAAGTGGGGTTGAAGCTTTCAAGGCTGATTTAGCCATTCGTGAAGGCAAGATTGTTCAAATCGGCGATCTAGGTCCGGAAAATACAGCCAGGGAGGAGATTGATGCCTCCGGACGCATAATAGCCCCGGGCTTCATCGACATCCACACGCATGCTGAAAGAAATCTGCTTGATTATCCCCATATTCCGAATTATGTCTCACAGGGCGTTACCACAGTCATCGGTGGAAATTGCGGTAGCTCCCCCGTTGACATCGGTCGATACCTGGCACAGGCCGAGTCTACAGGAATTGCTGTGAATCTAGGATTGCTGGTGGGACACAACTCTGTTCGCCGGAAAGTGATGGGTTCGGAAAATAGGGGGCCCACGCCGGAGGAAATGCAAAGGATGAGGGAGTTGGTTGGAAAGGCCATGGAGGCAGGGGCCATGGGAATGTCGACCGGTCTGAAATACATTCCTGGTGCCTACGCGAAAACGGATGAAGTTGTCGAGTTGGCTCAAATCGCCGGACAATATGGGGGAATCTACGTGACGCACATGCGAGAAGAGGGCCTGGGTTTATTTGATGCGCTGCGGGAAACGCTATCGATCGGCGTACTGGCGAATATCCCTGTCCAGGTTTCTCATTTCAAAGCTATGGGCAAAAGCATGTGGGGCAGTCCGGCTAGAATGATCAGCATGATCGATAGCGCCAGAGCTCATGGTTTGGATGTGACCTTTGACCAATATCCTTACACCGCCACAAGTACCGGGTTGGGAGTCTTGCTGCCGGCCTGGGCATTCGCCGGCGGAAGAGACCAATATCTGCAAAATTGGCAGAATCCGGATACCAGGGCAAAAATCAGGGATGCAATCGTTCACAACCTTCTCCACGACCGCGGCGGCGGCGACCCGGCCAGTATTGTCATTATCCGGAGTGAACACGATTCTACATTAGACGGCAAGAACCTGGCAGAAATCACCCAATTGTTCTTCGGCAGCGTTGATGTGGGCAAGGCAGCTGAGACAGTTATTCAATTGATGGAAAAAGGCAGGCATTCATGTATCTATCATTGCCTGAATGAGGAGGACGTCCGGCGGCTCATGACTCATCCACTTGGGATGGTAGCCTCAGACGGCCATACGGTTTCAGCAGAGGAGAGATTTCCACATCCGCGGAACTTCGGTACATTCCCACGTGTGCTTGGCCAGTACGTTCGAGAATTGGGGGTTCTTGCATTGCCAACTGCCATAAATAAGATGACCGGCGCGGTAGCTGAGAGGTTAAACATACCAGATCGCGGGGAAATTGCTCCGGGAAATTGGGCCGATCTGGTGATTTTCGATCCTCTGTCAATTACGGATCACGCTACCTGGAGCCAACCAAAGAACTTATCATCAGGAATTGACTTTGTCCTAGTGAATGGCGAAATGGTCTTAAGTGGTGGAGAACAAACCGGAAAACTCCCCGGAATGACTCTTCGCAGCAAACTTGAATAGCAAATTCAAGCAGAATTTCATATATTAGAACAAAATGAAATTTGTCGCCGTATAAAAGTATAGTCTTCAACTTTTTCAAAATTCGCAAGCGAGGTATTCCAAGAGAGATTCTGTTACCTGTTACAACTTAAGGCGCTTTTTGGGCGCATTTGCAGCGATATGAAAAAACACTTCCTTTTCCTCTTTGCAGGAATCACACTGGGTGCATCCCTCCAGGCCCAGCCCTTGCCAGAGCCTGATGATCGGGCCGAAAACCTTACTCCCCGCGGTGAATATTTCATGCGACCAAGCTGGTCTCCGAACGGCAAATATCTGGCATTTACTTCGCGCAATCATCACGGCATCTGGACGTTGAATTTCGATAGCAGGAAGATCACAAAGCTCGTCGATAGGGAAGGAGCAGGGTACAAGTTTGCCTGGTCTCCGGATGGCCAATATATTGCCTACCGCGGCCATATATCGGAAAATCGGCGGAAGAAATACGCGATCGAAATCATAGACACCCAGACCAAAGTCGTTCAACTGCTCACAGATCCTGAAAAATTCCTTGGTGCTCCACGTTGGAGTGCGGACAATTCGCTCCTCTTCTTCACACAAAAACAAGAATTGATGCAGGTGGAAACAAATCTGCCCACATCAACCGATCTTCGAAAATTGGTACCTGCCTCGGAGAGGTTTGTTGCCTTTACGAGCTATCAGAAGCTCCATATTGCTCCTTTGCAGGATACGCTGGACAAAGAACTTCGGCTACCGGAAGAGAATGTGATCAATCCTTCCTTATCACCTGATGGGAATCAAATTGTCTATGAAGAAGTGGCCGGAGATCTCATAGTATTGGATCTTCAAACGGGGAAGAAGAAATCACTCGGCTCGGGCCATCGACCTGCCTGGTCGCCCGACGGTATGTGGATCTGCTACATGGTAACTGAAGATGACGGCCACCAGTATATCTCTTCTGAGATATACATCGCCAGCCCGGACGGGAAACAAAAGGTCAATTTATTGAAGACCAAGGATCTGCTGGAAATGAACCCGGCCTGGTCTCCGGATGGAAATTCGATTGTTTATGATGAGCATCTTTCCGGTGTCATTTCGCTGCAGAAGCTGCTCTTTCATTGATGTTAATTGGAGGTTCTTACATCAATTTGTTACGACGAATTTGCACTGTTTTCATAGTTACTCTCATACTCGCCGGCCTGCAAGGCGGAACATCGGCTGCGCAGGATCTCTCTGGCCTGAGTATCGCCATCGATCCGGGGCATGGAATCAATAGCGCCAACCAGGGGCCAACGGGTCTGAAGGAATACGACGCAAACATGAAGGTCGCCCGCTTTCTCGAGGCCTTTCTCTATTCTGCCAACATTGACACCGTAATACTAACCCAAACCGAAAATCGGCGCGAGCCCGGTCTCTCTGTAAGGGAAGACATTGCAAATAGCAATGGCGTCGATTGGTTTCACTCGATTCATCATAATGCATTCAATGGAGTAGCGCGGTATACCGTCGTCATTTATCAGGAAATTATCGGCCAAAATCGTCCCAGGTGGCCCGAGGCATTGCAAATGTGCAATCTCATGTCTCCCAATATTCAGGGCGCCCTAAGAACCTCGAGCTGGTACGTTCGCAGTGATTATGACATTCGCGGATTTAATTTTGGCGTCTTGAATGATCTCATCATGCCCGGACAATTAAGTGAAGGCACTTTTCATGACAATGCTGAAGAAGAAAAGAAACTGCGCAATCCCGATTTCCTTAAGCTTGAGGCCCTGGCAATTTATAAGTCACTCCGGCATTATTTTGAAGGGGGGAATCTCGACGTCGCTCCCCTGGGAGGTATCATCAGGGATGAGGAGAATAAAAAACCAATCGATGGCGCTACAGTTCGAATTATCGAATCGGGCCAGGAATACCAAACTGATGATCACGGAAATGGAATCTACGCTTATGCTGAATTGACCGCGAATGAGTATGTTTTGGAGGCATCTGCTTCAGGCTACCAGGCCGAGCTGGACACAATTGAGATCGAAGACAACAAATTCAATTTCTTGGATTTCTCTCTCGCACCGAAAACACTACCCGTAGTCGGGAATTCACAGCCTGCTTATGGGGATTCCCTGGTCTCGCCCTATGGCTGGTTCGAGATCGAATTCTCTCGTGAGATGAATCCGCAGAGCGTTGAGGCCGCACTCAGAATCGAACCCGGCTTTCCTTATTCGCTGCGCTGGTTTAGCCAAAATCAGAAAATAAGGATAGAGCCGCATCCTGTCTTACAATTCAATCGTCCCTACACTTTGATTATTGATACAGTGGCCGTTGATATTTACGGAAATCCAATTGCCGGGGACAAAAATGAAAGTGGCCCAAAATCGTTTATCCTGCAGTTCACAACATCGCCAAATGACTTTTCCAAGCCTCAGATTCTTGCAACTAATCCTGTGGACCTACAGAGCAACGTCCAGGCAGGCGATTTGATCCGCGTGGAGTTCAACAAGGCACTGGATCCCAGAACTTTGACGCCCGAAAACATTATACTGCTGGGTCGAAATCAGCGCCGGATCGGAACTTTGGTACATCAGGCGGTTACACAGAGTGGAAGAAGTAGTCTCACAATTGCTCCAGAAACTCCATTTGAATCAAATCTTCGCTACACGGTAACCCTGAGAAAATCGATTCTGGATTCCAATTCTGTTGAGATGGATAACCACTTTCAATTCCGCTTTAACACCGAAGATACGGATCGGCGACATATCGTTCTGGATGCATTCAATTCAGGACTGAATAATTGGGGAAATCCGGTAGACTCCGAACGCTCCTTCGGTTTTGACGCGAATTTTAGCGGGATTTCTATATCAAATGCCCCTGTCTTGAGAGACTGCGGTTCCGTTATGAAAATAGATTTTCAGTTCGTGGGCGACGGCGTGATCGATGTCCGCTATCAGGGCGGGCAGCAAACATTTTTATCTGAAGATATTGTTGGAATGTACGTCTACGGGGATAGCAGCAATTCTCTGATTCGATTCTATTTTCTGGATTTGGGCGGTGGATTGGAAGCCGGCCATTGGCATAAAGTTGATTGGACCGGCTGGAAAATGATCTCATCGCAACCCGGCGTTGATTCCCTGGTTGCCTTAGAGGATGGCGATGGATACGTGGATGGCGAATTCAGTCTCGCTGGATTTCAAGTTGCGGGAACACCGGAAAACGGCGGCACAGTATACATAGAAGACCTATTTGCTTCCACTACGTTAACGACTTCAGTCTGGCAGGATGTGCCCACCATACCGGTGGATCATCTCCTCATCCAGAGTTTTCCGAACCCATTTTCGAGGAACGCAGGCCATTCCGGAATCGCGATAAGCTACGAAATTCCTCCTCATCTCGATAAGGCCAAGGTAAATCTATCGATCTATAACACCCTCGGACAAAGAATCCTGGAATTGGTAAGCGAGAATCAATCCGCCGGCCTTCAGCAAATATCCTGGAATGTGCTCGATGAGCTGGGACTAATCCTGCCGGCAGGCGTCTACTTCTACAGATTGCAAGTGGGGAATCTGAAAAAAACGCAGAGATTGGTTATTCTGAACTGAGATCTGTCTTATTCAAATAATCCTCTGAGCCCTCTTCCCCATTTGAATGTGCCTGAGAAGACCTTTCCATGATCGCCGTTCTCCCAACCTGTATGATTCATAGAATCTCGCGCAAAGACGCCTGTCTCCCTGCTTCCCTGTCTCCGAAGGCAGGCGCCTTTGCGTGAGGGAATTATTGAAGCTAACTAATTCCAGTCGCCCACCGATTTGAGGTTGCCCCAGATATTTTCCGGTAAGCCTCGTTGTCCGAACAACACCATATGTTTTGCGGATAATTTGACAGACTTTGTCAAAAAGAACCATCGCTCTGCAAATATGGCAGATGGTCGATTCTTGTCCGGGAATCAGACCCAAAATGCTTATACCATTGATATTAATGGATTTAGTGCCAAGATGTTGGGTCAATATTATTTTGGCACACCTATTGCTTTTGCGGAAGGTGGAGTTGACGAAAACAAACAAAACGAAACCCTAGTTAGGAGGACAGAATCATGACACTAGTAAGATGGAGACCTGCCAGAGAACTCATGAGCATTCATGAGGCAATGGATCATATGTTTGGCGATTTCTTTGGCACAAATCCGGACCGAGGAGATAGAGTCCTTGACACCGTCTGGAATCCTTATGTTGACATTGCTGAGACGGACAATGAGATCATCGTAAGCGCCGAGCTTCCGGGTGTCGGCAAAGACGATGTGAAGATTTCCATTCAGGACGACACCCTGGTCCTGCGTGGTGAGAAAAGACAGGAAAAGGACGAGAAGAAGGAGAATTATCACCGCGTAGAGCGATCCTATGGCGCTTTCCAGCGCACCATTGGACTGCCGGTTTCTGCCGATTCCGGCAAGATCAAGGCGAAGTTCAAAGACGGTGTCCTGAAGATCAATCTTCCGAAGAAGGAAGAAGCGAAGCTGAAAGAGATTCCTATCTCGGTCGAATAACCGAATTGATGCGGGCGGCGATTGACGTCGCCCGCTTTGTGTATTTCGTGGTGGTCAAAACGCCGGTTAAAATGCAATGGATAATTTGAACGGAGAGACTCCAATCTCTATAGATATTGAATACGACGACGGTGACGGCAGATCTGAAATGAATAAGGATATCTTCCAACAGGAGGCCAGAGAGAATGGGGATTATCTCGAAACACTTCAAAGGTTGAAGGCGGAATTCGACAATTACAGAAAGAGAACGGAAAAAGAGAAGCTGGAATTATCACGATATGTTGAAGGCGAACTAATTCGAAAATTTCTGCCGATTCTGGACGACTTCGAACGACTGCTGGAAGCGAAAACGGAAGACGGGCAATTGCGAGAAGGGTATCGACTGATTTATGAGAATTTGAATTCCCTTTTTATTGAACTGGGATTGGAGAGCTTTGCTGAAAGAGGTGACGATTTTGATCCAAACCGGCACGACGCCGTAGCGGTTGCACATGTTTTGCCGGAAAATGAGAACAAAATAATGTCAATTCTGCAAAAGGGTTATATATTTAAGAATAAAGTTTTGCGGCCCGCCAAAGTTGAGGTGGGTCTCTCAAATCAGGAAGAACCCACAATCCTTAGCCAATGACAAATAAAGACTATTATAAAATTTTGGGCGTTGATGAAAAGGCCAGGAGTTCTGAGATCAAGAAATCTTATCGAAGACTGGCAAAACAATATCATCCGGATTCCCATCCTGGAGATAAGGCAGCAGAGGCACGCTTCAAGGAAATCGCGGAAGCGTACGAAGTCCTCTCTGACGACAAAAAAAGACAGCAGTACGATCAATTCCGCAAATTTGGTGGAGCCTTCCCCGGTGGGAGTTTTGAAGACATTGGCGGTTTTCGGTTTGAGCGGCGTTCCCCGGGCGGCGGGATATCTGATTTTGATAGCGATCTTGGTTTTGGTGATCTGTTTTCGCGATTCTTTGATCGAAACGGCGGGCGGACCAGATCTCGAAGTATGAGAGGCCAGGACATTCATGCAGATATACAAATCACATTCGAAGTGGCCGTATATGGGGGGAAGCAGACTTTAAGTTTCAATGTTGGGGGGAAAAGTACGACATTGTCCATAAATATCAAACCTGGCATCGAGGATGAAGAGAAGATTCGATTGCGTGGTCAAGGCGCTCGTGGGCTTGGGTCGGAAGCAGGCGACTTATTTTTGACCGCGCACATCCTGCCCCGCCCGGGATTCAGGAGAGAAGGGCAAACTATAATCTCAACTGTCGAAATAAATCTGGTTCAGGCTCTGTTGGGAACAAAAATACAGGCTCAAACATTACAAGGCACAAAGGTCGAAATAAAGGTTCCACCTGGAAGCCAGAACGGACAAAGACTTCGTCTTAAAGGACTAGGGATCAATAGTGCAGGTAAGCCTCCGGGCGATTACTTTATTGAATTAAGTATAGCCTTGCCGGAGAAGCTGAACGATGCGCAAAAGAGAATAATAGAAGAGTTTGCACGTGAAAGCGGAATTAAATATTAAAAAGAAGGAGGGAATATCCATGAGTACCAATAAAAAGTTCGCATTGGCGATGGTTGTAGTTTTTTCCCTGGGATTATTCACCAGCGCTTTGATTACCTCGAATCTGAATATGACCTCTGCAGTCCAGGCCTCATCTGAGCCTGCTCTTGTTGAGGTCCCTGCTTTCGGGAACACCGGGCTCACGCCACAGCAGGATGATCTGATTTCACAGTTGAACGGCATATTTATCAACGCGGCCAGCAAAGTAAAACCGTCGGTAGTAACGATCTACAGCGAAAAGGTTATTAAGACCCGCCGGTACAGAAGTCCTTTCGATCTTTTTGAAGAGTTTTTCGGGCAACGAAGACGCTCGCCCCGGGATTATGAGGAGCAAGAGTACGTCCAACATGGTATGGGCTCGGGCGTCGTTATCGACTCCGATGGCTTGATTCTGACCAACAATC
>JAUXJX010000194.1 GCA_030624545.1 Bacteroidota bacterium
TATCTGAAAACTTCGGGTGGCAGCATTCGAGTTACGGAATGCGAGGGCTCCATTGAATGTAGCACTTCCGGCGGTTCAATAACGGCGGATGGCGTGAGTGGAAGTCTCGATGCGCACACCTCGGGCGGCAGCATACGCCTGAATAATATTTCCGGAGAGATTGATGCTACCACATCAGGAGGCGGCATCAAGACTGAACTGATTGGCCAGCCCAAAGGGCCGGTTTCGCTTAAAACCTCCGGGGGTTCGGTAACTCTATATATGGACGATGACGTAAAGGCCGAAATTGATGCCAGGACCTCTGGCGGGAGAGTAAATGTGGACTTCCCCGTGACCGTGCGCGGCAAGTTTTCAAAGAGCCAGTTGCGTGGGGAGGTGAATGGCGGCGGGCCTATGATTCTGCTGAGAACTTCGGGGGGAGGTATTCACATCCAGCGGCGATAGTTTTTCGCATTGGCATTAGGGAAAAAAGCCGGCCATCTGGCCGGCTGTTTTGTTTCCTGTCCATCTAAATTATAAAGCCACGAACTTTGTCTTTCCGGAACGAAGCCCGTGCTGCGCTTCAAGCTTGTCCCACGCTTGCCGAAATGATGAACCCCGGGGAGTGAAGAAGCCACGAAAAGTCCGCTTCGCCTTATGCCTTACCAAAGCTTTTTTCACTACGCAAGATGATGCCTGGACTTGACTGGATTAAATTCTCTTTGATTTGAGTTTCAAGATATGTTACTATTTTATTGACTAGATTAATAGACAAAAGAAAGTTTGGAAGAAGCAATGAATTTGCGTTGGTGTAATTTTCTCCACATTGGTCTCGTCTCTTTATTCCTCCATTTAACAATCTTCGTGTCGACTGCCCCGTCGTCCACAAACGACAGAGATGCAGAGATCGCAGCGGTCGAATCCAAATTGGCTGAGGTGATCGAGTGGATTTATCGCGAGAATTATGCCGGCGCGGACTCCGTTGCCCGGATTCTCATTTCAGAATATCCCGATAACCCCGCCGGTTATTTCATACAAAGCGTTATCACCATAAAGAAAGGCTTTTACCTGAAGGATTATGAAAATTACTATGACTCCGCGTTGGGATGGCTCAAGCAGGCGATCATTTACGCCAACAAAAGGATAAAGAAAAATCCGCAGGACGCCTACGCTTTCTTTTTTGGTGGCGGCGCCCACGGCTACGAGAGCGCGATTCATGCTCGCAGGAAAAAATGGATAAAGACAGGCTACTCGGCCCTGCAGGGAATCCGCCATCTGGAAAGAGCCATGGAGCTAGACTCTACAAACTATGATGTCTATTTTGGCTCCGGATTGTATCACGTTTTTGCAGGAAATCAAAAGGGGATCGTGCGGTTTGTGCAGAAGATCCTTCCCATACCCACCGGCGACCCGGAGCTGGGCATGAAGCATCTGGATATTGCGGTCGAGAAAGGCCACTTTACCGGCCTGGCCGCCATTTCGACCAAGGCCTTCGTGTATATTCATTATGAAGGGAAATATCGCCAGGCTATAGATCTGCTCAATTCGATATTGGAGCGATATCCCGATAACCTGGAATTCCTGACAATGCTGACCAATGCTCATTTCTATCAAGCGCTCCGTCGAAGCAGCAGCGATTTGCTAGATTTGCAAAAAATTCTCGAAAACACCCGCCGCTTAATCAAGGAAAGAAAATTGCAGTTCTTCCCCTGGTGGCTGAATAAATTCGATTTTATGGAAGGCTACATTCATTTCAAACAAGGCAACTACACCAGGGCAAAACTGCTGCTTGAGCAATACTGCGATAGCTATTCCAAGAAAGGCTCCAGCTATTTGACCGCCTTGGGCCTGCTTACGCTCGGCAAAATTGCAGATATTGAAGGCAAACGGGATGAAGCAATCAAAGCCTACAAACGGGTTCGGAAATATGAAATCATGGGCAACGAAAAGCAACTGGCAGAGCTTTTCCTCAAGACCCCTTACCAGGCTGAGAACTATCAATCCCGCTTCAGGGGGGGATATACCCGGATTCCGGAGCGACCATAAGTTTCGCCCCCCCCGAGTTCATAATTCCACAAGAAATGCATTGCTATTTTGATTTTGCAGTGCTACTTTAAGACGAGTTTTCAAGAAATTGTCCTGGAATCCGGGATTGTGTCTTTCTCTACTTTGATTGCTTCCACATTGATTCCATTGAATAATAATTGCCCGCCCACTAACATGTTCCACTATTTAATCTGAATAGTTGAGTAAGATGCAAAACAGAAGTTGTCCCGACAAAAAATAGGAGACAGAATCGTGGCAAAGAAAATTCATCGACGTGGATTTATTACAAGTCTGTTTGGCGCTGCGGCAGCGACGCCCTTTTTGAACGGCGCGCCCTATATTACCAAGAATTTGATGAAGGCCAAAGGCAAGATGCCGGTTGTCGTGACGGGCCGCGGGGGCGACTGGGCGGAGAAGGTGCTTTCCGGCGGATGGAGTGCTTTTGAGAAATCCGGGGACATGATGGACGGCGTAATTGGCGGCGCCAATGTGGTTGAGCTGGATCCAGCGGACAGTTCCGTTGGCTACGGCGGCATACCCAATGAGGATGGTGTGGTGCAGTTGGATTCCTCCGTCATGCATGGCCCTACGCGAAATGCCGGTGCAGTGGGTGGATTGGAATATATCAAAACGCCCAGCAAAGTGGCGAGACTGGTACTGGAACGGTCGGATCACGTGATGTTGATTGGTAAAGGCGCCCTCCGCTTTGCGTTGGCCCATGGCTTCAAAAAGGAAAATCTGCTTACGGAAAGAGCCAGGCTCGTCTGGCTGCGCTGGAAGGAGAATCTCAGCGATAAGGATGATTGGTTCCCTCCGGCGGATGGCGAATATAACTTTCCTCCTCGACCTACCGGCACAATCAATGTGCTCGGACTTGACGAAGACGGCAGTGTCTATGGCGTGACCACGACTTCCGGTTTAGGATTCAAGATTCCGGGAAGAGTGGGCGATTCGCCTATCATTGGCGCCGGCCTTTACGTGGACAATGACGTAGGCGCCTGCGGCGCTACCGGGCGAGGGGAAGCTGTCATCAAGGTGTGCGGTAGCTTCCTGGTTGTTGAAAATATGCGGCGGGGCATGTCTCCTAGGGAGGCAGTGGAAGATTGCTGCCGGCGAATCATCGACCACAACAACGGCAAGCCAGACTTTGGCGATAATTTCATCGCCATCAACAAGGATGGCGAATATTATCGCGGCGGAATCCGCGGTCCCAAAGATCCTGGTGGGCCATCCTACGCGGCCATTACGAAGGATGGGCTGGAAGTGAAGCGAGGGGAGTATATCATAAAATATGAGAGACGCGGATAAGAACTGACAGAATCCTCCCGCAGGCCCGCCTTGAGGTTCCAAACCTGCGGGAGGTTAGCTTAACTCCGGATGCTTCAAATGAAAATCCGTGGCATCTTGGTAGGCCTTAGCCGCCAGCAATAGATCGGATTCCTTATACAGATTTCCAATAAAGCTGATACTGACCGGCGCCCCTTCCTCATTGAATCCGTTGGGAAGGACGACTGCCGGATGGCCGGTCAGGTTCGTCAGCGATAATGTTCCTCCGCCGAAACTCGGGGTTATCACGACATCCACCTGTGACATCACTTCTGACATTTGCTGCATTGCCAGCGTCCGAATCCGGTTGGCCTGGATGTATTCCACCGCTGGAATGAAGCGCGAGAAACGGAACGAGTTCGGCCAGGTTCTTCGACCCTGCCGAACCATCGTGTCGATTTCCCGGTTGCGAGTAATCTCGTCAAAGGCTGCGGCCGCCTCGGCGTTCAAGATAATGATCATTTCACTATAAGGCATGTCAGGCCATTCGATCGGGATCAGTTCGACGCCCAAGTCTTGCAAGACTTTCAATGCGGTATCGTCAAAATCTTTGGTTCTGTGATCTTCCTCGAAGGCCGCTTTGAGATAACCGATGCGGAGGTCAGAAATCTTTCTCTTTGTATTCCAATTGAAGGGAAAATCTACGGCACTTGGATCTTTGCCATCCGCCCCATGAATTGCCTGGAAAACCAGGGCGCAGTCTTCCACACTCCGGCAAATAGGGCCTGCTTTGTCCATCGACCAGCTCAATGCCATGGCCCCGTAACGGCTCACTCGCCCGAAAGTGGGACGTAGTCCCGTGACTCCACAGCGCGTGCAGGGCGACACGATGGAGCCAAGCGTCTCCGTACCAATGGTGAATCCCAGCAAGCCTGCAGCCGTCGAGGAAGCAGAGCCGGCAGATGAACCGCTCGATCCCTGCTCCGGATTCCAGGGGTTGCGTGTCTTAGCGCCGAACCAGACGTCGCCCCAGGCCAACGCTCCGACCGAGAGCTTGGCCAGCAACACGGCTCCGGCCTCTTCGAGTCGTTTTACAACGGTCGCATCTTCGTCGATAACCTGGTCTTTGTATGGCATGGCCCCCCAGGTCGTCTTATGACCCTTTACCGCGAAAAGATCTTTGACTCCCCAGGGAATGCCGTGCACAGGCCCTCGGTAATGGCCAACGCGTATTTCGTCGTCTGCCCGCTTTGCCTGTTTCAAAGCGAGATCCTCCGTAAGCGTTATGACACAATGCAGCGTCGGGTCAAATTTCTTTAGCCGTTCCAGGTAGAGCTTGGTTAATTCGGTGGAGGTAATCTCCCGTGTTCGCATGAGCTGGGAGAGTTCGGTCACAGTCAGAAAGGGCAGATCAGAATCGGCAATCGATGAAGGTCTCCGGGCCGTCCGGGTAGGCCGTAAGACATTCCTTTCGGGCTCCACCGTCATTCCAGGCAGCAGTGGTGAAAAAAGAATGGCTGGTGATATTGCATTCTCCACCGGAATCTCTCTGAGTTTGTCATAGCCTTCGCGGTTTCTGACCACACTCTCAAGCATAGTCTTGCGATCTTCGTCTGTAAATGGAATACCAAAAATCTTCTCTGCGACCTTGAGCACCTCTTCCGTTATTTCGCTGGGAGCATCTTCCTCCTGGATGATCTCCTCGGAAAAAACTGCGGGCGAAATACCCATCGCCGCTAAAA
>JAUXJX010000255.1 GCA_030624545.1 Bacteroidota bacterium
ACTATGAACCCGAATCGGAATTTTCTGGGAATTTGATACCACTGTGGTGACTCTCAAAAAGATTCCCTTCGTCAGGCTCAGGACAGGCCTCCTGAATGACAAGAATTGATACTTGGAATGATATACCAAGCCTTTTTGAGATTGGATGTTCACGACAAAGAAAAATTTTGGAAGAACAGTATTCAAGATCACATTTTTCCATCTTCGCGTTCTTCGCGGCTATTAATTTTTTGTTTCCATCGGCTATAAAATGAACAATAGTACTCAAACCAGCGCTTCTACCCGCTTCATCGATCCCCAGGTCCTTTCCAGGATTTCGAATCTGGAACTGCTGGCCCGCGGCGTCGTTGAAGGCTTCATTACCGGTCTGCATAAGAGCCCGTACAAGGGATTCAGTGTCGAATTTCTAGAGTACCGGCCCTATACGCCCGGCGATGATCCCATGCATATCGACTGGAAGCTTTTCATGCGTTCCGATCGACTGTTCATCAAACAGTTCGAGGACGAAACCAACACCAGCTGCAACATCCTGCTGGACATCAGCAAATCAATGGAGTATTCCTCGGACCAGATTACGAAATTCCAATACGGTCTTTTCCTTGCGGCCTCCCTGGCCTATTTCATGATTCGCCAACGGGACAGCGTCGGGATCTCTTTTTTTGACGATCGCGTCAGGGAAAGCATTCCCGCGAAAAGCAGCAAGGGACATCTCCACACGATCCTCAACAGCCTGGAGAATATTCGCCCCGGCTCGACAACGGATTTAGGTAAACCATTTCATGAGCTGGCTGATTCGATCAAGAAACGCGGGATCATCGTCATTATCTCTGACCTCCTCGATGACAGGGAAAGGATTTTCGACGGGCTGCGGCATTTTCGCTTTAATGGAAACAACGTGGTCCTGTTTCAGATTCTCGATCCATTCGAATATTCTTTCCAATATAAGGACATCGTTGAGTTGGAGGATATGGAAACCGGCGAGAAAATCCTGGTCATGTCGGATCAGATCAAAGAGGCTTATCAACATAATCTTGAAGAATTTAAAGCTGCTCTGAACCTCGAGTGCGGTTTGCTAGGCATCGATTACAGCATATTGGAGACCGATAAGCCGCTCGATAATGCGCTTTTTCAGTACCTTTCGAAACGAAGAGCCAAGAAGTAAAGGAAAGCGGTCGACATTGTCTTTCATTAATCCGATTTTTCTATTTGCCGCCAGCGCGGCGCTGCTTCCGGTGATCTATCATTTGATTCGGAAGATGCGGGCGCGCAAAGTGAAGTTTAGCTCCCTGCTATTCTTAAAGGCAACGCCGAAAGAAATGATCAGGAAACGCAGACTGCAAGATCTGATCCTATTGGTCGTCCGATGCTGTATTCTCGGATTACTTGCCCTGGCATTTGCGCGGCCCTTTATTCCGGAAGAGGCCATTCCCCTAATCTCGCGGGAAGAGAATAGATCCATGGTCATCCTGCTGGACAATTCCTATAGCATGCAGTTTGCCGATCTTTTCGACAGGGCAAGAACCGAGGCTTTGAACAGATTGGAGAATGCGCCCGCTGCGGATGAATTTGCTGTTGTTGTGTTCTCCGACAGGGCCGAGCAATTATCGGAATTGAGCAATGAGAGAGCGCTGCATACAAATGTGGTGCGGAACTCAGCAGGGTTCAGCAACCGTTCGACCGACTTTTATTCAGCCTTGAAGCTGGCCGAAGAGATCTTGAAAAATGCCCGGCATCAAAGCCGGCAGATCGTTCTCATTTCCGACCTGCAGAGCAACGGCTGGAGCGCCCAATTCGAAAACTGGGATATCGACCAAAGCATTGATTTTATTCCTGTAAAGATCGCGCAGGAGGATATGGCGAATTCATTTATTGAAGAATTCGACCTCAAGTACAAACGGCTGGGTGACGCCGCCGCCGCGCAATATGGCATTCAGTTGAACTCGCAAGTAACCCCTGGTGAGAATACGGAAGTAACCCTCCGGATTAATGGTAGAGAGATCGACAGAAAAAAGAGCGAAGCCGCCCGGTCGAACCAGGTCTTTTTCCAGCAGACGGATCTCAGGGAAGGCAATTATCAAGGCCATGTCGTGTTAAGCGAAGATAATCTGTCCATAGATAATGTTCATTATTTCAGTTTTGCTGTCGAAGCGCGTCCGTCAATTCTTGTCGTTGATGGGTCGAAGCCATCAAGCAGAAGTAATGCATTTTATCTTAAGAATTGTTTTGATATGGGCGGGCAGTCGATTTATGAATTCGCAGCGGGCGGCAAGAATCGTATTACCTCGGGTGGATTGATGAACCACGACGTCATCTTCATCACAAATATAAAAGCATTGTCCAGGCGGGAGGTTGACCGGGTCAAGAGCTATGTGGAAAATGGCGGAACCTTGATTGTCTCCTTTGGAGAGCGTGTAAACGTAAGGGAATTTTCGCGAAGCCTGGTCGACCTGGGAGTTGGCGGCATCCGTGGCAAGGTCCTGGCGCGCAAAGTGCAGCCTTCAAACGCGATCATTGGAGAAATCGATCTGAAGCACCCGATATTTTCCGTATTTGCAAAGTCCGGCGCAGGCTATATTCTTAATCCCAAATTCAGGGAGTATGTCAAAATAATTCCTGACTCAAACGCCGTATTCCTTGGCAAATACGACACGGGCGATCCCTTCTTGATCGAGCGCTGGTTTGGCAATGGCAAAATTCTAGTGTTCACTTCAACATTGAATACGGAATGGGGGGATTTCCCCGTCAATGAAATCTACTTGCCTTTTGTCTACCAGTTGGTGAAATATGCTGTGACTTCCGCGGAGAGGGTCAACGCATTCAAAATTGGCGATGCGGTTGCGCTTCATGGTGATTCCGGCGATGAGTGGGAGGTAAAAGCGCCGGAAAACAAAATCTATAAGGTAGGAATTGATGAGAGCGGCTACGGATATTTCCGTGAAACGGAAGTCCCGGGTAATTACCTGGCTGCGCTCGCCGGAGAGCAGTTTCATTTCTCTGTAAATGTGGACACGCGGGAGTCGGATTTAACCTCCAGAGATCCGGAGGAAGTTTACGCAGCAGTCACACGTTCTATGAATCAGGCTGATAATGAGATCGCGCGGGCCAGTCTCAGTAATATCGATGAGGAAGAAAAACGCCAGAAATTGTGGCGGTATGTGCTATTTTTGATTGTAGTGTTGTTTTTGTTCGAGACGTTTTTTGCGAATCGAAGAATTTTGAACCGCGAAGGTGCTAAGGGCGCGAAGGGTTGATTTCCACTAATCTGGCATTTGCAGCCATATAAACTCTATTCACGGGTGCTATTATGAAAACACCATCAAAAGATGTCCGTGGGCTAATCAGAGACGTAAAGAGACGCTGGAAGCTCAGAATCCTCCGACAGGGGCTCTCCGTAGTGATATTGACATTTGTCCCTTTTGCAGCGGTCTACCTTCTCTTAAGCTCGGATTTTGAACTTTCTCTCCTGTTACAAAGCATCGCCATAACGGTCATGGCTGTAATCTTGCTAATCGAAATTGTGCAGCTTATCGTTCGGCCTTTGCTCAAGAGTTTCAGTGATCGGAAGATTGCATTATTCATAGAGGAGAAGATTCCGGAGCTTGAGGACCGCGTAAATAGTGCGGCAGAGGTGAACAATCTTTCAGGAGATCGCGAAAAGAATATCCTGATTGATAAACTCATTGATGACGCCAAGAAGAAGATTAAATCGGTTCAGCTTTCCACGGTCGTCGGCCGGAAGAAGGAGAAACTCCTTTCCTATATTGCTTACGGCCTGCTTGCCGCCTTCATCCTTTTGGTGTTCATATTCTCAGATGACATTGGTGGTCTCACGTCAAATATTCAATTCTCGTTGAACCCGAAGACTCATTTCGGTCAGGAGATTATCGAGATCGTTCCGGGAGATATCCAGATTGAGAAGGGGGAGTCTGTGGATGTTGTCGCTGAGCTCAAGTCAGCGTCGGATGACGATTTCATCTTGCATTTCAAAGCTGGGGAAGATATTTGGCAAAAAGAAAGCATGGCGAAGGGGCTCGATAGGCGAACATTCATGTACCGGCTGATGAGCATTCAAGAACCCACGACATACTATGTTGAACACGATGACATGCGGTCCCGCGTATTCAGGATTTCGATTTACGAGTTCCCAAAGGTTGCCCAAATCGATTTGAAATACAGTTATCCGGCCTATACGGGCTTGCCGGTTAGATATGAGGAAAACACAGGGAATATACGGGGATTACAAGGGTCGGAGGTTACGCTCACCATCGAGACGACCGGTGCGGCCGTAAAAGGAGAGCTGGTCATAAACGACGCTCAACGCATTCCGTTGAAAACCGCCGGCAAGGGTGTCTTCCAGGGAAGTCTAACTTTAAGAGATCCC
>JAUXJX010000466.1 GCA_030624545.1 Bacteroidota bacterium
AGTTTTTCCAGGATTTCGTAGTGTGAAATAGTCTGGCCAATCACTCTAAAATCTCCTGAAGTAAATATTCGCGGGACCGAGCTTGTCCCGTTATGTCGGGATTCCCACCACCACCACCTGTCCTGAGCCTTTCGACTTCGCTCAAGCGGCGTCCTGAGCTTGACGAAGGGATAAACTCCGTTGAAGGGCCTGTCCTGAGCCCAGTCGAAGGGAGCTTTTCCAGGACGCGATAATGACTTATAATTTTCCCGATCATTGCCTGCCTCCCATCGTTCCTCAATCCGTAATGGGTATTGAATATTTTCTTAAGTTTATCTCATATTTTTCCTTTTCCCTATTTACTATTTCCAGAAACCGTGGCTCATTTCGCAGGGAATCGTAGATTGGAAGATGGACAAGCGGCACATATGATAATAATAGATTATCTCCCTTTGCGTTCCTGGTGGCGTTATCGATAAAGTCGATCGCCTGCTCTTTCATCCCCAGAACCGCCAGAACCCCACCCCATTTACTGGTGTTGAGAGCCTTCTCCTTTTCGCCAGAAATAGCGTGGTACAATGCGCGAGTCAGCGTTCTGGTATTCCCGAATGCCCCGGGTGGGAGCGATTCCGCCTGTGTCAATATCTCATCGGCCTGCTCATATTGCTGCAGCAGAAGCAAGGTAAGGGCATACCCGTTCAAATTGGGAACCAGGTCCGGCTGAATGATATAGCCTTTTTCGTAGTCGTGCAAAGCGCCTTCGAAATCCCCGCTCAGGAGCCGGTACCATCCCCGGTTCGAAATAGAATATATGTAAAAAGGATTGAGTTCAACTGCTTTGGAAAAATACTGAACCGCCTGCTCATAAAGTCCGCTAAATCCGCAAAACAAGCCGAACAGGTGGTAGGCTTCCCAGCCGCTGCCGTTCAACTCCAGGGCGGTTTTCATGAAAGAAAAAGCTTTATCCAATTCTCCCTTGCGCAAGTATTGCAAGCCCATGCCAGCATTGCTTACCGGCAAGCGGGAATTCAGTTCATAGGCTTTTCGGACATATTTCTCCTCCAGTTCCAGGTCATGTTGCTCGCCGGTGACGACCCAGTGATTTTCATAAAGGTAGCCGAGACCCATGTATCCCACTGCAAATTCCGGATCGAGCGCCACGGCCTTTTGAGCCAGCTTCAGGGCATGTTGAAAGTCCGCTTCCCTTTTAGTTTTGAGATAAACATTTTCGATGTAGTGGCGGGCTTTCAAATAATGGTCATAAGCTTCGACATTTCCGGGGTAACTCGAAGCGACGACTTCACCAGCCTGTTCAGAGAAAGTCACTTTTAGAGCTGCGGCGATGGATTGCGAAACGTCATCCTGAATCGCAAAAATGTCTTTCAGCTCACGATCATAGTCATTGGCCCACAGATGAACCCCTTCGTCTGCTTGAATCATCTGGGCGGTGACCCGCAGCTTGCTGCCAGACTTGCGAACGCTGCCCTCGAGGATGAACGGCGCATCCAGCTCCCGACTGATGTCGCGAATATCTTTTTGCGTGTTCTTGTAGCGCATCACCGAGGTACGGGCAATGACCTTGAGTTCAGGAATTCGGCTCAGATTAGTGATAACCTGTTCCGTCATCCCGTCGCAAAAGTACTCTTGTTCAGGATCTGCAGTCAAATTGACAAAAGGCAGGACGGCGATCTTTTTATTTGCAGGATCAACCACAGGCGGCCCAGGTTGTTTGGCTGTTTTGTTCCACAAAAACAGGGCGATCAAGGCCAGAAGCAGGAGAGAAGGCGTTGCGTAAATAACCGCTCGTCTTCGAGCAACAGATTTAGGGATGGGCCTTGGTTTAAATGAATCAAGAGGAGGCTTCGGGATCGTTCCTTCTAACTCGAAACTCTTACGGATTTTTTTCAAATCAACCAGCAGTTCGCTTGCGTGCTGATATCGTTCATCGGGAACTTTTGATAGGGCTTTTGCAATGATGCGCTCCAAATCCAGCGGGATCCCAGTTCGCAAACCTGTCATCGGTTCTGGCTCTTCGTTCATGATCGAATACATCACTGCCTGCTCATAATCACCTTTGAACGGAGATCGGCCTGTAATCATTTCATAAAGTACCACACCCAGGGCCCAGATGTCTGCACGGTGGTCTACCCCTGTCCCCTGTGTTTGTTCTGGTGACATATAGGCGACTGTACCAAGCGTTGTGCCCTCTTTGGTCAGCATAGTCCTACCCGCCAACTTGGCCAGGCCAAAGTCGACGATTTTGGCCACTCCATCATTCGTCACGATGACATTTGCTGGCTTCATGTCTCGATGCACAATGTCCTGACTATGCGCCTTTGTCAAACCTTCTGCGATCTGGATTGTGACATCAATCGCCTCCTCAATCTGTAGCGGACCGCGTTCGATTTTCTCTTTCAACGATTCGCCCTCGTAACAGGCCATGGCGATGAATAGTCGACCGTCCTCACTTTCGCTTACTTCATAAATCGTACAGATATTATTGTGATCCAGCGCTGAGGCAGCTTTGGCTTCGTGGATGAACCGCTTCTTCTCTTCTTCGGACTGGCCAAGATGAGGAGGGAGAAACTTAAGAGCGACAAAGCGCCCCAGTTTGGTGTCCTCGGCTTTGTAGACTACGCCCATCCCGCCTTCTCCAAGCTTCTCCAAGATTTTATAATGTGAGATGGTTTGGCCAATCACTTTGAAATCTCCTGAAGTAAATATTCGCGGGACGACTTGTCCCGATCCGTCGGGAGAGCTTGTCCCGCAACGGCGGGATTCCCACCACCACAGCTTGTCCTGAGCCTTTCGACTTCGCTCAAGATAAACTCCGTCGAAGAGAGTTTTTCGAGAATTTTGTAATGGGATACTGTTTTGCCGATCATAAACCAGCCTCCCACTTTACCGGAACATTTATGAGTTTGGCCTGAGGAATTCTTTATGCGCTGCTGTGCTATAATTATTGAAGGGACCGTTTGGGAGCCTGATAGCAATTAACCTGAAGAATTCATAGCCACGAA
>JAUXJX010000035.1 GCA_030624545.1 Bacteroidota bacterium
CTTTATTTTCCAGTTCAGCGCTTCGAACAGCGCCCTCGCCAACATGTCACCGGCCAATGATCCATCCCACTCTCCCAAGGAATGAATTTCAAATCTCCGCTGACCTTTCGCTCTAATGGAAATTTTGTCATCTCCAACGAGGGAAAGCTTGTCCAGATTGGGATAACCCCTGGCTAATTTCTGTTGGAATCTCTCAAGTTCGGGCAAGCGCACATCGGGTCTGGTGAACTGAACTCCCAGGTAATAGAACTTCTTCCCTTCTCTTTCCGGCAGCATATTCTTGCAAGCCGCCACAAGTTCGGCATGAGACGGATTCTCGCCGCCAACGCCATAGACACCGGAGAACAATCGCGGCCTATCGGTAAGCCTCTCATAAACAGCGTGATCCGGATATGGCCGTTTCCCAGTCTCGGCGGCACCATTTTCAATGGCCTTATCAATCGCACCCCGAACTTCCTTAAAACTCTGCAGGTCCTCCGACAGCGGTTGATGCACCCGCTCCAGGACGGTTATGGCTTTTTTACCCTTGAGCCAGTTGGTTATGAGATCACCGGGAAATGGTCGAAACATTGTCAAATTCAAAATGCCCGCTCTGACATTTTCATGCGTTCGCAGGTAATCGACGATGGTCTCAAGTCCTTCGACAATGGCGCCCTGGGCAATAACTACATATTCCGCATCGTCAATTCTATAGCCAGACGCGCGCTCATAATACCGGCCGGTGAGATCAGAGAATTCCTTCATCGCCCTGTCGGTGAGCTCTGCTATGTGACCGAAGAAGTAAGCCCTCTGTGCGGCCAGGCCCTTGAAGTAGCTTTCCCGTCCCCGAACCGCGCCATTACCCATGGGCCGGTCAACATTAAGCAGTTCCGGTATCCGTCGTCTTTCATCACCAAAAAGGATTTTTTGCGCGGGCGTCGGAGATTCGATCAGATCTTCCGAATAACCCAGGTACGACTCCACAAGCCTGGCTTCGGGCATTCGGATGGTCTGGACAGAATGAGCACTATGATAGGCGTCCTGCGCACAAATTCCGGGATTTAGGGAAAGCTCGGCGATCCGATGAGCGATCAATTGAAAATCCACCACCTCCTGTACGTTTCTGGCAAAAAGTTGAAAAACACCCGTATCTGCAACGAAGTGGTATTCGTCGTGACCCCCATGCAAATCGCAAATGAGATTTATGACGAAGCTGAGTCGATTCCCAGCGGCGCCCATGAGTGACACGTGCGAATCGGCCAGTGCTTTACCTCCCATGAATGCAGAGGAGCGGCGACCGGCCAGCGAAAATCCGGAGGCCAGTCCAACTAACTCCCGGCTGTCCTCAACTTCTCGAAAGTAGAGATCTTTCCCGTTTTCCGAAACGATGCCGCCGTGTCTCTCTTGTCCTCGTTCAACCGCTATGGCAGCATCGGCAAGTCGTGCTGCCTCAGTGGCGGCAGAATAACCATCTATGGCTTTGGCTATCCCTTCAAAACGGTGTATTGGGGGAGCAGATTTTGTTTTTCTCTTAAACAACACGGACAGTTATCTCTTGTTTTTCCTCAAACTTAATTCCGGCGAACAAGTCCTTAAACTGCTGTCCCTCAATCCACTGGATCGCGTCGGTGGGGCAGCGCATGGCAGCCAGCTCGGTCTGGAGGTGTATATTCTCTTCGTGAATGACCGGAAGGTTATTCTCCATGGTGATCAATCCAACGGGGGCGTCTGCTGCGCAGATGCCGCAGGCCGTGCAGCCGACCTTGCACATGTCGAGAACGGTATCGCCCTCTAATAATGACTTACACTGGACCACCAGGTGATGGCTGATAGGCATGATTTGGTACAGCCCTTTCGGACAGGCTCTGACGCAGTCCCCGCAAGCCGTGCACTCTTCCAGGTCAACCACGGGCAGGCTGTTCGGCGCCAGTGAAATCGCTTCAAATGTGCAGGACACCACACAATCACCCAGGCCCAAGCAGCCGTAGGTGCAGCCCTTGAAGCCGCCGATTATGGTTGCAGCGGCGCGGCAGGACGAGAAGCCTTCATACTCCGCCACCTGAATCGCCACGTCACGACCGCCGGCGCACAGCAATCGGGCAACCTTCTTCTCCATCTGGCCGACTTCAACCCCGAGAAAATTAGCAATGAAGCGGGCCGTCTCGGGTCCGCCAACCGGACATTGTCCGGGTAAGATTTCGCCGGCAACTACCTTCTCGGCAAACATCCTGCAGCCGGGAAGCCCGCAGGAGCCGCAGTTGACGCCGGGCAGCATATCCGAAACGCTATCGATACGCGGATCTTCTTCGACCTTAAGCCTGCGATGGGCGATAGCCAGGATAATGGAGAGGGTGATGCTTAGTGCTGCTATGAAGCTTATGGCGGTGAATGGGCCCATGTTTGTTCTTTGAGATATTTGGTTATTTGAGTCTGCCACAGAGACACAGAGGACTCAGAGAAAAGAAGAATTCATCTCGGTGATCTCCGAGTCTCCGTGGAAAATGTCTTACAAAAAAGGCTCGGCCCGTTTCACCAGCTCGTCCAGCCCGGGCTCACTGGCATTCCTGGGCTTGCCGGGATGAATAATGCGTACCGGGCATTTTTCCGTCGCATCGACCATCTGACGATAGGTCCCCGCATCGGGATCTTTAATATAAGCCTGCTTATTCTCGTTGTAAGAAAACATCATGGCATTGATATCTGTGCATTCATTACAGGTAGTGCAGCGGGGCGTTTCGATATAAGGCTCGTCAAACGATATCTCCTCTTCCTCCTCCAGTTCCGCAGCCGGCGCGGCGGAGATCTCTTCCGTCGCCGTTTCCAGCCCTTCGCCACTTTTTTCCTCGATGACAGGTGGGGAAGCGATTGGAGCGGATGGGGCGGGTGTGGTCACAGGTTCTGCCGCGCTCTGGCTTAACAATCCCGCAGCAATATTGGAAACGATTTCCCTGGTCACTTCGCCGACAGACTTGTCAAGCTCGGCCTGGTATATTTTGTCTATCTCTTCGAGTTCTTTTTGCTTCTTCTCTTCAAGAAGAGTTTTCTCTTTCTCGACTAGCTGTTGAACATGAGAACTGCCGATTCCGCCCTGTTCCTGTAGGCTTCGCCAATTGGCTGCTATTCTTTTGGCAGCGACCACAATATCTTGCGAAACAATTACCCGATGCAGAATCCCATTCCCTTCGGCCATGAGGATATAAGGAATTCTGTCCTCGCAGTCACCTTCGTCGAGCTGTAAATATTCGGCAACCGGAATCATATTCTCGTGCCATTTTATTCTGGGCGCCAACATGAAATACTTTGCGAAGCGGACATCCGTGGCCATGAAATCGACAAAAGTAAATGGAACCTGCAGGGATTCTTGCTCCGCTTTGACGTTTTCATACGTGATTTCGTTGACGGCCCACTCATTTTCGAATTGTGGATTCGCATCGATGCTGAATCGTGATGCCAAATCGCCGCCCTTGCCTGGATCATAATAAAAAGAAGGGAAGCCTCTTGATTCCAGTGCCGCGGCAGAGACCAAATAGGGATGGAGGCGAGGGGAATTTTCCGGCAAACCGGTATAGGCGCAGAATAGAGCCGGTCCGTTGAAGTTTAACCCCGCACCGAATCCCGCGCTCATATGATGATAATCTGATGTGGTTGTCTGCAGCACATAGGCGCTGTGCAGAGACATGGCAATAGAGGCCAAGTGGGAGGCGCCGGCAGCATCGAATGGCGTGGCCGCGTCATTATTGAGCTGGTCGACCAATACCAATATCTTCAAGGGAAGCCCCGAAGCCAGAATCTCTATCATGGCATTCTTGTCAGACTCGTCCAAGGAGCCGGCAGCCACATAAATCAGTAGCGGAGGGAATAGTGCAGCCTCCTCGGCCGTCAAATGTTCCAGCTTAAATTTGGCAAAGAAGCGATCGTGTTTCTCCTCACGATACCTATTCTCTATCTCCAGCTTCGCAATTTGCACTGCCCGGAAGAATTCAACCAGGCTATGCATCTGAGCTTGAAAACCTCCCAACGCCGCCGCCAGATTGTCTGATCTTATACCGTCAGGAACTGACCGTCCGTCCTCACATTCATCAGCGCCTGCTTGTGTAGATTCGCACGTGAAAAGGCGGTTCGAAGTCTTCAGGGTTCTCAATGTCGCACTGATTCGCTCGTGGCGTTTGGCCGGCAACGGCTCGCCATGTGGCGACTCTTCCAGAATATTGGACAGGGCGCCAAAGTCAAGATCTTCTCCATCGACTGTAGCAAAGGAGGCTTCGAGATTTTCAGGCTTCCGGGCCTCCGGGGAATGAATAAAATCGGCCTTCAAAATATCCATCAACTTGATGATTAATTCATCCAATTGCTGTCGAAAGCTCTCGCTTTCCTTCGCCCAGTGAACCTTCCAAGCAGCGTGCAAAAGCCGTTCGGGTGTTTGTTGATTGCAGGGAACAACCTCCCCATCTATTTCAAGTGACTTTCGGGCCGCGTGCAAATTCTTACGAAGAACTTCTTTGCTTTCATCACTTTTCTTATATTCGGAGATAAGCGAATCGGCAGCCAGGTCCCAAAGTCTGGAAAACCTGCCTTCCACACCCTGTTCAACAAGAGATTTTATGGCCGACTCAAGTCTCAAAATATCATGCCTCAAACTCTCCCCCTCATCGCCTTCTGCATCAACTTCCGAAATGATTTCGTCAAAGACCCGGATCAAAGGAACCGCTACATTTTCGGGATCGTTTTCGGTTAGACAAATCGGGTAGTCGCCGCGTGCTCGAGAGAGATCCCTATATTGATGCAGGTGAACCGGCAGCAAACCGAGGTCGATGAATTTATGCAGAATTTGCGCATTCTGCTTGCCGGTTTGATGAAAAACGAGGAGCTCCCGAAAAATAGCGTCCTGGTTAATTTTTTCCGAATCTATTTCCTCCCCGGCTTCTTCGCGAATGGGGCTCTCATCGCCAGGAACAAAGCCCTTTGCCTGGGCCAGGTCGATTTCCGAATAATCGATCTCGCGGACTTCTTCGCTGCCTTTGCGCACTGCCCTTGCAAAATCCAGATCGCCATTGGAGGAAATAGAATTCCGGGCGCCTTCGAGAACGCTTTTTCCAATACCTGCAAATCTCGTGGTGGCGGCAATTTTAAGAAAACTTCCTAGAATAACCGCATTCGACAAATCTGCGCCGGACTCTCCTTCAAACATGTTTACAAGATAGAGCTTGATTTTTTTCTTCTTGATGAAAGATCGACATTCCGCTGAGAGGGATTGCCAAAACTCATCCGGAAATTGGGGATTCCCATGAAGCAGAAGTGTCCCACCAGCTTTCAAATGGGCAAGATCTAACTTCAATTTGGAAATTGACGCAGTCGGGGAAACCATCAGCTCGGCTGAAGCCGGGGGCTGCGCCCAGGACGTGCTCTTACGAGCGAGATTGATGCGAAGCAAATGACTGAGAGGCTCTCCAAATACCTTGAACCGCAAATTCAGGATCTTGTGCATTTTTTCGGTCAAATTCCTGCCGGCAAAATAGGCATCCGGGGAGCGATAGATGATGCGCAGCACGCCCTTGTCTTCTGCGGCTATTTGCCGGTCTGCAGATTTGCGACGACCTTTTGCGGCCGGCTCAATATGAAGCGCATCCAGAGACTGAGTTTCAATCTTCTTGATTATTTGAGTAAGTTCCTCGACTTCAGCGACGGAGCCGTCAAACGCGCCACACGAGTAAACTCGTGGCCGGTCTTCAACCCTGGCAAAGGCCGGATAATCCGGATAGGGCAGTGCCTTATTAGCCAGGTTGTAGAGACCATTTGTCAAGGCTTTGTCGAAGCCAAGTTGAATTTCTTTCAATATTGCGGACTCCGCCCCATCGGGATCGACCACGAGACCGACTTTTCCGTTCAAAATGTGGGCAATTAAATGGCCTGGAAATGGCGAAAGCAAGGTTGGATGAATGATGCCGACGCGTATCTCGCTCCGGGCGGTTAGTTCTTCGAGATGCCTCTCCAACCAGTTGTATTGTTCGCCGCCGGCGATAATGACAACCTGGGCGCTGGCAGTATTTCGTTCCTCAATCAAGCCAAAGGAACGTTTGACAAGGCCTTCGAACTCGCGCATAGCCTGCAGCGTCAAAGCTGGTACGTCCGCCTTCAGTGAGGATTTCTGATCGGATAATTCTATTTGCGAAGATGGCGGGATGCGCCGACGGGTTTCCCCAAAGAAGGATCCCTGATGTGCCGTCGGCGTTTTAATCTCATCACCAGGCAGACCGAGAAAGGTCCGCATATCCCCATGATCCAATTTTCTCACCATGTCATACTCAATGACCTGCAGATCTTGTTGAAAAGCCACAACGCCGGGACAGAGCGACAGCTCGGCCGTTCGGTGAGCAATCAGGCCAAGATCTGCCGCCTGCTGGGGATTTCTAGCAATCAACTGAAAGAATGTCCCGCGTGGCAATCTTGAGACTTGGCGTGTCAAGGAATGGATCACGAAAGGGATGCCGGCCGGAAGCTCTTGCCGGATTGGAGCCGAGGTAATTAGGGCGCTGCGTTTGCCGTTGGCTGCGATTCCAGCCAATTGGTCAATGGCGGCGAATCTTCCGGAAGATTGAATTGGGGTCGCCGGAATTCCGCTAATATTAGGCAAGTCTTCATCACACGCGTGGCGCCAGAGGCGGCTTAAATATTTGGATTCACCACTCCCGAGGCAAACGATCTCGCTGCAGTAAAATTCCGTTTCGATGATTGCAGACAGATGGTCTAGCGCCTCAAAATCTGTCGGGACCGGACCGGATTTCAGGGCTGTTTTCAGCTCCTCATCAACTGGCTTCTTCACTTGCAACTGCCTCACTTACCAGCGGGTCGATGGCGAATTTGTCAAATTCCTGTTCGAGCGCCTCTTTTCTCAACTCGGCTGTAAAAACCCGTCGTGCTTTGCGGAGGGTGTCGTAGCATTCGATACTCTCATTTCGATAGAGAATCCCGACTGGCACGACGTCATCCATCTGCGCAATTTCCCTGGCCCTATTCAGATCAGACGGATCGTGCTCTTCCTGATTCTTGTAGGTTTTGGTGAGAGTCTCACTAATTTGCAGGCCGTTTTCGTGGGTCAATATGAGCGCCTTGTTGGGATCGGTTACGAGTGGATCGTACAGATTTGGCAAGTAGTGCGGACACCTTTGCACAATTCGAACGAAGGAAAACCCCTTATGATGAAAGGCCTCTCGTATGATGTCGTGCAGCAAATCGGGTATCCATTCAGCCGCATTGGCCACAAACGAGGCATTGGTCACGCCCAGGGTAGCGGTTAGAATATTAAGGGCTTTCATGTACGCACCGGTGGGTGTAGTGTTGGTTTTGAGGCCCTGCCGGGAAGTCGGCGACACCTGCATCTTGGTCAGCCCGTAGATCTCATTGTCGTGCACCATTGCTACTATATCCATGTTATAGCGAATTGCATGAATCCAGTGTGCCGTGCCGATGCTGCAGCAGTCGCCATCCCCCATATTGACAAACACCTGTAAGTCGGGCCGCCTGATTTTTACACCCTGGGCAATGGGAAGTGCCCGGCCATGGAGACCGTGAAAACCATAGGTATTCATGTAATGGGGAAAGCGGCTCGAGCAGCCGATACCGGAGACAAACACGGTCTTTTCCGGAGGAAGCTGTTCATCCCGACATAATCTCTGCACCGATGCCAGTATTGCGTTATCGCCACAGCCGGGACACCAGCGCGGGACATTGCTTTGGTAATCTTCCAGACTGTAATATTGCTCATCAAGATCGATCGAACGCTGCAAATTAAGACCAAACATTGTTATATCCTTGAATATTTCAAGATTAGCCACCAAGACACAAGGTCACCAAGAAAAATTCTCCTTCGTGTCTTTGTGACTTTGTGGCATGTTTTTTTCGTTCATGTTTCCGTTAACCTTGGCCGAATCATTGCTTCAATATCGCCCGGCTTGAGCGGCCGGCCTTCAACTTTGGACCAGCAGTCAACATCGACCAGGTAGCGTGCCCGCAGCAGCAGGGCTAAATTCGAGTAACGGCGGTTGTCCTCGTCGATGATTTCATCATCATAGCTGTCGGAATAGTTGATCTCCACCGTCATGACCTTCTTGAACCTTTTGAGGATATCCTTGATACCAGATGCCATGGGCTGAATGAATTTCAAATTAAGAGAGGAAACACTGCCGCCATTTTCGCGTACCCGCTGGACTGCTTCTTCTATCGCCCCTTTGGTGCTGCCCCAACCGACGATAAGTAGGTCGCCTTCAGAATCGCCGAAGACCTTCGGGGTTTTGAGGGTCTTCTGAAACGCGGCCAGCTTCAAGCTCCGGTGCCGAACCCCTTCCTGGTTGGCCCACGGATCGTAGGCCACTTTGCTTTCCCTGTCATGAGCCAGCCCGGTCAGGGCAAATCTGCCATTCGGCTGGCCGGGGACAAACCTTCTTGATAACCCGGTCTTCTTATCCCAATCATACGGCTTCGCACCCTTGGGCACTGGACTCTGGTCGACGGGCGGCGCCAGCCATTCTTTGCTGAATTTGGGCCGCGGAAACGGCTGCTGCCCCGTCGCCAAATTGGCATCGGACAAAACGATGACCGGCATTCGGAAAGTCTCAGCGATCTTACGGGCGGTTAAAACAGAATAGAAACAGTCCTCTATGGTTGCAGTCGCCATAACCACTTTCGGTGCATCTCCATGGGTGCTGAAAATGGCCGCCAGAAGATCGCCCTGTTCCACTTTGGTCGGGAGCCCGGTGCTGGGGCCACCGCGCTGAACATTCACCACTACCAACGGAATTTCCGTCATCACTGCCAGGCCGATCAATTCCGTTTTCAGAGACATGCCGGGACCGGACGTAATGGTTACCGCGCATTTACCTGCATATGAAGCCCCGATGGCAAAGCCGCACGCCGCGATCTCATCTTCGGCCTGATGAACCACACCGCCGACCTTTTCAAATATTTCACTGAGATAATGAGAGGCCGAAGTGGCCGGAGTAATGGGATACATGGCGCAAACTTCCATGCCGGACGCCATGATGCCCAGGGCCAAAGACACATTGCCGTCCGTGACGATTTGTGGCTCAGTAATACGAGAAGTTGGGATTTCAAATTTGAGGTCGAGGTTCTCCCCCGCCCATTCGTAGCCCGCATTCAAGAGGTTAATGTCGTCGTCAATAACCGCTCTACCCTTCTTCCTGAAGATATACCCGATGAGGTCCCGGGCGATTTGTAGATCCCTGCTATAAATACTGCAGAGCAGCCCAAGGGCAAACATGTTTTTGCCCCGATGGGGATTAGAAACATACTTCAGACACTCCTCTTCCATGGGGATTTCATAGATTTTATATCCATCTTTGATGAGCCGCTCATAAGTGGATGTATAAGCCTTGATGATTTCCGGATCTTGATGATTTTTCCATTTGTTCTCCAGCAAGATGATACATCCGGGCTTCAGGTCTCCGGATTGGACCCGCCCAAGCAAAGCCTGTTCGTTGAACGCAACCACCAAGTCGGCGTCATCGCCGGGGTTGGTCATCCGGAAAGAGCCAACGCGAATCCGGTTTCCGCTGGCGCCCGCGGGATTCCTGGGGGGCGGCTGAATTTCGGCTGGAATAATCTCTTCCGTCCAGATGCCATTTCCCATTTTTGCGCAAATGGTGCCAAACGACTGCCCGGCCTTCTGGGCGCCTTCGCCGGAATCGCTAACGATCTCAACGATATGCTCTCTAAGCTTTATCACATGCTCGTCTGTATCGAGAAGTTCGCTCTTCTTCTCAGTGGCAACTGCATTACTCATCGTACCATACCTTATCGACTTGTCTCTTCCTGGGGGTTATATCCAGTTCCTGATCATTATAGATACACCTCGCCCATGGTCAACGTGTTCCAGACTCCAATGCAAAATACTTGCCATAATTGAGTTGACGTTTGTAACGTTCTA
>JAUXJX010000416.1 GCA_030624545.1 Bacteroidota bacterium
CCAAGGAATTACCCACGCCTACGGTGCGGAATTTGATCTTAAGGTAGATTATGGTTCCCCGGCCTTGATCAATGACAAAGAGGCCACTCATTTTCTGCTGCAGGTTGGGAAGGAATATTTTGGCAGGAACAACTGCCATTTTACCGAAAAACCTAGTTTGGGCGGAGAAGACTTTTCATTCTACCTGGAACAGGTGCCGGGAAGTTTCTTTAGAATAGGTACGGGCAACCCCGAAAAAGGAATCTCGGCATATTTTCACGAGTCCAAGTATGACATCGATGAAGCCGCTCTGCCGATGGGCGCCGGCTTTTATGCTTTTCTTGCATACAGTTATTTGGCGAATCATCTAAAAGATCCGAAGGGTGGGAAATGATCTATTGTAAGAAAGCGGGCATCATTTTGTCAATCCTTCTGGTTTGGTCATCGCTTTTGTGGGGTCAGCAAATCTCCGGGACGAACACCAATTATGAAGAAGGCGACTGGATTAGTTACACGAAATGCCGCAATATTCATTCGCTCCAGATTTCACCTGACATTGTCTACGCCGCAACCGAAGGCGGAATTCTCCGTTATGACCTTATAGCCAGAAAGTGGATCTTTCCGTTTACCGTTAGCAATGGGCTGCCTGAGAACATGGTTTTAGCCGTGGCCTTCAACGTTGCAACGAATCTCCTCTGGTGCTCGACACCCTCGGCTGTTGCCGTGTATGATCGGTCGTCGAGGATATGGCAAAACTCTTATCTTGGGGAACTCGGATTAGCGCCTAACGATCCTATCCTCTCCATCGGTTTCAGTGACCAAAATGTTTGGTTGGAGAGCCAATCCGGGAGAGTTTACTCCAGTCCTCTGCAAATGATGTTTTTCATGGAAACGAGATCAAACAATGATGAATCAATTGTCTGGTACGGTAGAAGGGGATTCGTTCCCTCCGAGCTTCAGCATTATTACCTGTCCGGTTCATTGATGTTCATTGCTGACGGCTCGAATTACTTCGTTCAAGATAGAGACCTGCGCAGTTTCCGCTTCAATTATTATGCGTCTGATCCATGGCAGAAATTGTGGCTCGGGTCGTCGGGACTGGGCATGTTCCGGGCAGACAGGCGCACCGGAGACATGGTTCATCTACCCTATGGATTGCTGAGCTCAGACGTGAGGGCAATATTCAAGAAAGGGCCGGAAATTTGGCTGGGCGGAATCCAGCAAGGTGACGAACTGGACGGCATTACTTTGTGGCAACGGAATAGGGATCGCTGGACACATTTTGAACCCCGTCTGATTTCGCGCTTTCGCGGCAGTAATGTGTTTGCTATTACTTCCACAGACCAATCGATCTGGTTCGGGACAGATGATGGGCTGGTGCGGTATCGACGTCAAAACGACCGCTGGCGCTCTTACACCACTTTTGACAATTTGCTGGACAATCGAGTTTATTCGCTCGCTGCGGGCAAATCCGCACTCTGGGTCGGGAGCCATGATGGCCTGGATCGAATCAGTGAAATACGTGAAAGGGCCGATTCTGTTGTGGTTACCCACGTTACAGACTGGCGCGATCAAGTAGCCGTCTACGATATCTTCCTGGATGGGCCCATGACATGGGCGGCAACCAACTATGGCCTCTTCTTTTATGATCTTAGAAATGCAGATAGTGGCTATCATCGAGGCGTGGACGGCCCGGGTTCCGGAGAAGTAACCGCGGTGGCAAGATCAGGCGATAGCCTTTGGGTTTCCTCAACAAGTACTGTTTATGTATATGATTTGAAAGACAACATTTGGCGAGGCCCTCCCGGCAATAAGTCCTTCGGCGGCTCATATGTCAATGATATTGCAGCTACCCATAACGCCGTCTGGGTAGGAACGGATGACGGATTGTACAAATATGATCTGCTCGATGGAGATTGGCGGAGTTTTACAGTCCAGGACGGGCTGCCTGATCCAATCGTTCAAAAGATCGTTCCGGACGGCGACTACCTGTTAATCGGATCCACCCAGGGACTGACAAGATTTTATTGGAATTCGCCATACCGGATTGATTAGTTATTGTATTCATAGTAGTTATAGGCAACTTCCTTCAATTCTAATCAAAAACTCAGTTTTCACATAGAGACAAGTCATTTTCTTAATAACACTTTGATTTTCAAGGACTAACATGCTTTGGTTTTTCTCTGTGAACTCTGTGGTGAATAATTCAGGTTAGATATAATCCGGACCAACTTGGTCAATTTTTCCAAAAAGCGGAGATGAAATGGACAACTCGATTTTGGACCAACTGTCTATATATAATGATAGCAAAATTGTTTTTTTGATTTGTGATGGGATAAGCGGATTGCGAATGGGGGATAGACCGGGCACTGAGATGCAAATGGCCAGTCTGCCTAATTTAGACGAATTGGCGAAAGTATCAGTTTGCGGGCTGCTCGACCCGATATTGCCGGGCGTGACGCCTGGGAGCGGTCCTGCGCACTTCGGCCTGTTTGGCTATGACCCAATTCAATACAACATTGGGCGCGGCGTACTATCCGCCGCAGGTGTGGGATTTGAACTGACCGATCGCGACCTGGCAGCCCGAGTGAATTTCTGCACGGTCGATCCCGAAGGCAAAGTCACCGACCGGCGCGCCGGACGAATTGCTTCGGAGTTGGGCGTACGCTTGTGCCAAAAGATCATTGATAAAGTAAAGGTTCCTGCCGGCTACGAATTTTTCTTTCAGCCGGAAAAGGAACACCGAGCCGTTTTGGTGCTGCGCGGCGATAATCTGCAAGATGCCCTGCAAGAAACCGATTCACAGCAGGTTGGCGTGCCGCCGCTGCCGCTCGATCCCATTGCGCAAGAGGCAGAGCATACGGCAACCCTTCTAAAGGATATACTTTCCCAGGTTCGTGAGATCTTGGCGGACGAACATCCGGCCAACATGATTCTGTTGCGTGGCTTTGCAAAGCACCGTAAATATCCATCTCTGCAAGATAGGTTTAAACTGAGATCATTGGCGATTGCCAATTATCCGATGTACCGGGGCATTGCCAGCCTGCTTGGCATGGATCTTAACCCGGTTACTCCTGATATACCTACCCAGATCGATGCGCTGGAAACGAAATTCTCTGAATATGATTTCTTCTTTATCCACATAAAGTATCCGGACGCCCGCGGCGAAGACGGCGATTTTGATGGAAAGATTAAGATTCTGGAAGAGGTAGATCAAATTGTTCCGCGCATCC
>JAUXJX010000498.1 GCA_030624545.1 Bacteroidota bacterium
AGGAGAAAGGGCCGGCCTCTGTCGGCATGTTCGGCTCCGGCCAGTGGACGATTTGGGAGGGCTATGCAGCGGCCAAACTGTGGAAAGGTGGATTACGCTCTAACAGCCTGGAGGTGAGCGCGCGGCATTGTAGGGCCAGCTCAGCCGCCGGTTTTATGACCACGTTTGGCATGGATGGGCCCATGGGCACCTACGATGATTTTGCCCTCGCCGATGCCTTCGTCCTGTGGGGAGCGAACACGGCGGAAATGCATCCCATATTGCATTCGAAGATAACCGACAGGCTGTTGTCCAACCAAAATGCGCGGCTGATCAATCTCACGACCATATCGAATCTTTCCTCTAAAATGGCAGCGAAAGAAATCTTGTTCAGGCCCCAAACAGATCTCGCCATCGCCAACGGCATTGCGAATCTTCTAATCGAAAACGAATTGGTCAACCGGCAGTTTGTTCAAAAGCATGTTCTGTTTAAGAGCGGAAAAGAAAATATCGGCTACGGCTTGGAAGATAAATTCAAATTTGCCGAAAATGCCAAACGGATGGATTTTGCCAAATACAGGGAATATGTGTCGAAATATACCCCGGAATATGTGGAACAGATCAGCGGAGTATCGGCATCAGATCTGAAGTTGGTGGCAGAGTTGTACGGAGATCCGAATATCAAAGTCATCTCCCTGTGGACTATGGGTGTGAATCAGCATACCCGCGGCACCTGGATGAACAACCTGATCTACAATCTCCATTAGCTAACGGGCAAAATCAGTGAGCCGGGCAATCAGCCCTATTCACTTACCGGCCAGCCGAGCGCCTGCGGCACCTGTAGTGAAGTCGGAACATTCACCCATCGCCTGCCGGCGGACATGGTGGTGACGAACCCCGAACACCGCGCCATGACAGAAAAGATCTGGAATCTTCCATCGGGCACAATTCCCGATAAGCCGTCTTACCATGCCGTAGAGATGTTACGCGCGCTGGACCGGGGAGACTTGAAGGTGTTCTGGAGCATGACTGCCAATCCATTCCAGGATTATGCCAATCTAAATCGCTACAAAAACGGCGCTTCAAAAGAGGGACGATTCGTCATTGTTTCGGACGTTTATCCCACCCGTTCCACTGAAGTGGCAGACGTGGTTTTGCCTTCTGCCATGTGGGTCGAAAAAGAGGGCGCTTTTGGCAACGCCGAACGCCGTACGCATTTTTGGAAGCAAATGGTCGACGCGCCGGGTGAATCAAAATCGGATCTCTGGCAGATTGTTGAGGTCGCCAAGCGGCTGGAACTTGGAAAATTGTTTGAATATTCAGCATCGGATTATCCTATCCCCGCGGATCATAAGGCATCAGATGCGAGCCTAACTGCCGGTCTCTACATGGAAAAGGCACTGTGGGAAGAATACCGACAGTTCGGTCTCGGTCACGGCCATGACCTGGCGCCTTTCGAGACATATCATCAAACCCGGGGACTGCGTTGGCCGGTTGTCAATGGCAAAGAGACACTGATTCGCTACAGAGAGGGCTATGACCCTTATGTGGAAAAGGGCAAGGGATTTCAATTCTACGGCAATAAGAAACAAGATGACAGGGCCACCATCTGGTTCCGTCCTTATGAGCCGCCGCCTGAGACTCCGGATGAGGAATATCCCTACTGGCTCTGCACGGGAAGGGTATTGGAACACTGGCATTCCGGCACCATGACGAGGCGGGTAAAGAGTCTTTACAAGGCATACCCCCATGCCACGGCCAGCCTGCATCCCAGCGATGCCAAAAAGCTGGGGCTGGCAGGTGGCGACAAAGCAAGGATTTCGTCGAGAAGGGGAGAAGTAGTTCTTCATATTGAGGTCGGCAGACGAGTCATTCCCCAAGAGGGTATGGTCTATGTGCCCTGGTTCGATGAGGATGTGATGATCAACCAGGTCACTTTAGATGCCTATTGTCCCATTTCCAAGCAGACGGACTTCAAGAAATGTGCGGTGAAAATTGAGAAAGTCTCGTGACTGAAAAAATCTTAAGCCGCGAAGCACGCGAAGGTCGCGAAGGTTTTTTCTTCTTCGTGGTTCTTCGTGTTCATTCGTGGCTAAAATTACTTAAAGAGGGAAGAACATGATTTTACTGAAACGATATAAGTTCTCCTTAACTGCAGCGCTTGTCATTATCGTGGCCTGCAGCACCCAAACCCGCAAGGTCTACGAAGGTCAAGGTCTAGCCACCGGCAAGTCCGGCATGAATACCTACACGGAGGCAGAGCCCGGCGAAACGACCCTGCTGGAACGCCCCTACGAAATCGCGCCTCCGCTGATCCCCCATAGTGTGACTGATCTAAACGTCAGCCGAGATGCCAATGACTGCCTCGACTGCCATCTGGAGGGCGATGAGCTGGACGAGGGACACGTTGCCACGAAGATTCCAGATTCGCACTACCTGAATGAATATAGCGGGAAGAAGCGGGCTGAAGGCGTGACGGGCATCCGATACAACTGCCGCCAGTGCCATGTGCCGCAGGCGGAGGTGGGAGAGCTTGAGAGATAAAGACTAGGAAGCCTCTGCATCTATTTTTACTTCTGATTCTAATCTTCAGAGAATTCCCGACAACCAATGGAAGACAGTCAATAGAAACTGTGCATTTCCCTTGGCAATTGGCACATTCATTCCAAACCGGCGAACTTCTCCTCCTGTTATTATTTGTGCGGTGAACATACCGGCCTCTCCGAAAAACGCCAAACGACCTTTCCCATATTCCTGAACACCTCCCTGGTACCAGCCTTCGACGTCTATTTTGGGAGTATCCTCGGGAAATTTCCCCGGCTCTTTTGTCATCCATGATGTCTTATATGGTCCGAATATTAGAAGGGGCTTAAAGTCGGCGC
>JAUXJX010000010.1 GCA_030624545.1 Bacteroidota bacterium
GCGGAAAACAGGTCGATCTCCTCAAGAGGGACATACAGGATTGGAATATCACTTTTGTTGATACCGGAACCACATCCAACATCGGCCAGCGATTGAAGGCGGTTGAACCCTACCTACGGGGCGAGGAGGTGTTTCTGGCGAATTACGCCGACGGCCTTACGGCCTTGCACCTGCCAAATTTGACTGATTTCTTTCGCCAGCAGCGTACAGTGGCAACTTTTCTCTCAGTGAAGCCGATGCACAGTTTTCATGCGGTCAAAGTTGATGGCAGCGGCCTTGTACACGGGATTCAACCAATTCATAAGACCGATGCGTGGATGAACGGAGGCTATTTCATCTTTAAGTCTGAAATATTCAATTATATTCGTTCGGGTGAAGAATTGGTGGAAGAGCCCTTTCGGCGGCTTATCAGCCAGCAAGCACTCAGCACACTAAGATATGACGGGTTCTGGGCTTGCATGGATACTTTTAAGGAAATGCAGGTACTGGAGGAAATGCATAAACAGGGCAATGCACCTTGGGAGGTCTGGACACACTCGAATAACGGGCATGATCAGAATTTGGAATCGGAAGATCAAGACGTCTGGACAGGCTCGAATAATGGGAATGGTAAGAATTTAGAACTGGCATATCAACTAGCCGGCTAGCCAACAGGAAGAAAATGTTGAAAATAAACTTCGATGAAATCAAGTCAATCTTATGTGTTGGAGCCCATGCAGACGACATTGAAATCGGTTGCGGCGGGACTATTTTGAAGTTGCTTGCAGAGAACAGCTCCATAGAAGTCCATTGGATTGTGCTCAGTGCCACCGATGAACGGGCCGAAGAAGCGGTTCGGAGCGCCGAGTCATTCCTTCGCGAGGCGCAGGATAAACATATTCTTGTTAAGGATTTTCGCGATACCTTTTTTCCCTATTGTGGGACGGAGATCAAGGAGTTTTTCAATGACTTTAGCCGAGAAATCTCGCCCGATTTGATCTTCACACATTGGCTTGAAGACAGGCATCAAGACCATCGTCTTGTGTCAGAGCTCACATGGAACACCTTTCGAGATCATCTGGTTTTGGAATATGAGATAGCCAAATACGAAGGAGATTTGGGAAAGCCGAACATCTTCGTTCCGTTGAGCGAGTCAATCTGCCAACGCAAAGTTGAGACGACCGTCAGCGCCTTTCGGTCACAGCAATCCAAGAAGTGGTTTACGCCGGATGCGTTTTGGTCGCTTCTCAGAATCCGCGGCATAGAGTCAAACTCACCGAGCAAATTTGCCGAAGCTTTGCATTGCCGAAAGCTGATTTTATAGACTGGAGTACCATTAAAAGATTGGAGATAGAACTGTGAAAGTTTTGGTTACAGGTCACAAGGGCTACATCGGAAGTGTGTTGGTTCCGATGCTGCAAGCAGAAGGACATGAGGTCGTTGGACTGGACAATGACCTCTACCAGAGATGTACATTTGGTGAATTAAGCGTGAACGTTGCTGAAATCAGAAAAGACATACGCGATATAGAAGCTTCCGATCTGGAAGGATTTGATGCGATCGCCCACCTGGCGGGCCTTTCCAACGATCCCCTCGGCGATATAGACTCCCAATTGACTTTTGAGATCAATTATTGCGCGTCGGTCCGTCTGGCTCTATTGGCGAAAGAGGTGGGAATATCTCGCTTCATTTTCTCCTCCTCATGCAGCAATTATGGAGCGGCAGGTGAGGATCTGATCAAAGAGGAGGCGCCGCTGAATCCGGTCACGCCATACGCTCATTCAAAAGTACTGGTTGAGCGGGATGTTGCAATACTGGCAGATTCAAAATTCAGTCCAACCTTTTTGCGAAATGCCACGGCCTATGGTGTCTCTCCCCGTTTACGCCTCGATCTCGTTTTAAACAACCTGGTTGCCTGGGCGTTCACAACAGGCCGTATTTATCTCAAAAGTGATGGGACGCCCTGGCGCCCCATTATTCACATTGAAGATATATCCCTTGCCTTTATTGCCGTGTTGGATGCGCCGGTTGAGTTGATTCATAACCAGGCATTCAATGTTGGGCAGAGTGAGGAGAACTACCAAATGAGGGATCTAGCTGAGATTGTAAAGGAGGTGGTACCGGGCTCATGTATCGAGTATGCCCCAGACGCTGGCCCCGACAAGCGTTGCTACCGAGTTGACTGCAGCAAACTCGCCCGGACGCTACCTCGTTTTAGGCCGAGATGGGATGCCCGACGAGGAGCCGAAGAATTATTCAATGCCTACCGGGAACATGGGTTGCACGTGGATGATGTTGAGCGGTCTCAATACGAACGCCTTGCTCAGATTAAATCCCTATTAGGCAGTGGTCATTTGGATGCCTCCTTAAGGTGGAAAGAGCGGGCTGCGGCCTAACCAATTCATGAGCGCACGGATATAAGGATAAACAGTTGGTTGCAGTTTAACATTGGAAAGATGAATATCTCCGGGCAGGAAATCTCACCGGAATGCTCAAAATAGAAGCTATTTGAAGAACAAAAACACATATTATATTAATTTTATAACACCTGGATTTTGGATTTGCTCATATTTGTGATACATTCAAAGCGGTTTAGCAAAGCTCCGATGACAGAGAATTCAATCATCCTTTTTGACGGAGTATGCAATCTTTGCAACGCTACCGTCCGGTTCATCGTGAAGCGCGATGCGCAGGCCGCGTTGCGGTTCTGCTCCATGCAATCGGACAGGGGAAGGGAACTTCTAACTGCTCATGATATCCAGGAGGAGGCAGCCAGCACTTTCGTCCTTATCGAGGGCAACCATTGCCTGGCAAGGAGCGACGCTGTACTCAAGGTAGCCAGACATTTGTCAGGCATCTGGCAACTCTTGTCCATCATGTATATTGTGCCTCGTCCAGTACGTGATTTTTTCTATGACGTCATAGCAAGGAACCGCTATCGCTGGTTCGGGAAGAGGGAATCATGCTTGGCGCCAGCCGGTGAGCATCTTAACAGATTTCTTGTCTGATCAACTATTTCGATTAATCCATAGTCCATCATCGGGGGATTGAGGTGATCTTTAGAATCTGCCGCGCGTCAGATTCGCGCCACATTGTGCTTCATTAATCCCACAGGCGCGGACAAGTAGGAACAGGATATCCAATATCAGCCTGCCAAACCCAAATCTCTGGTCGCCAGAGACGAGCTCGTTGTTCGGATCTGGGCACTGCAATTTCCAGGGAGAATTGGGGCGCTGACAAATAAGACTAACATAGTTGATCCGGTTTCAGGCCAACCGTCGGGTAAGTGTTGAGGGGTTAAAAGGAGAATCACTCGGAAATGCATCTGCTTTTTATTGATTACGACTGGAATAATCTGAGAGTAATGCAAAATGTGTTTGAGCTTTGGGGATACACAGTTACGATTTGTTCAAACAAAACACAAGTAGGCCAGATTCATGACAGAGAGTCCTTTGATGCTATCATCACCGAATTGCATATTCCGGGCGAGAACCCTGCGGAATTGATCTCTCTCATGCGCCGAAGATGGACGATAACTCCTATTATTGTGCTAACTGAGAACCATTCGGTAAAATTCGCCATACAAGCGATGAAGGATGGGGCGAATGACGTTCTGCAAAAGCCGATGGAACCGGAGCAGCTTCGAGGATTCCTGGCAGGGATGATGGGCCCGCTTCGTGGAGAAGGCATGTCTGCTTCTTGAGCCGGACTGGATGCACATGGTCGTTAAGAGCAGGAAAACAGAGCGCCACTTCTTCCTGCCATTTCATAGAGAGCACTGATTTACACTAAGATGAAAACACTTATTGATCGAAATCAGATCTTTTTTGTTTTTGAGAGATTTCCGGAGAATGCAGATCCCTCGGTTTTGTTGGAAATCGAAGAGTTGAAGAATCGCGGCATTCCACTTGAAATAGTCTGTCTGTATTCCAAAACCAAGGATAATGGAAGCGAATCGTTTAGGGATACTGAAGGATTTGTGCCTCATCCCGATAGCCACTCCGGATTATCGTCATTGCAGAGGACCCTGGTCTTTTGGTTTACGAGAGCGATTGCTATGGCCTCCATTATGGTGACTTTGATAAAGGAAAATTATAGACGGCCCGCCTTTCTTGCTCGAATCTTCCTGCTGCTTCCGCGAATTGTCTGTATTGCTTCGAAAGTAAAGAAAACGCGCAAATCAATTCTTCATTCCCAGGATTCAGCGCTATGTGCACCCGCCACATGGATGATTTCCAGATTGGCAAACAGACCTTATTTGCTGACCATCAGTGACAGCAACGGACAAAAGAACGGCAATGGTCTAAAGAGCCCTGTTAGCAACGCCAAAGGGATGCTGACCAGAAGCAAACGCAGCAAGACCTCAATCCTGAACCATTTTAATGGAGAGCTGAAAGCTCCAATCTGGCTTCTCTATCAGAGTCTCCGGACAGAAGAACCGGCTTCCGTGGAACACAGGGATGGGCAGTTCACAATTCTGGTTTTTTGCCCAAAAGATTTAACGAATGGCTTCGACGGATTCGTCCGTGCTTGCAGCATGCTTTTGGATCAAAGAGTGATGTTCAAATGCGTCTTAATTGGCGAGGGACCGACATATCATCGGATTGAATCGTTGGTACTCGACAAGAGTCTCGAGCATATGGTCTCTTGTTTCGGTGCCTTGCCGGAAAATGAAATAATGGCGTGGATGGCCAAATCTGACGTATTGGTGGTACCGGACCTGACTAACTACAATGGTAATAGCGTTCCTACCTGGGTTTTAAACTCAATGGCAATGCGATTGCCCATCATCGCCGCCCGGGGCGGCGTCATCGAAGAAGTCGTGAAGGACTTTGTCTCCGGCATTCTGGTCACCCCCGGGGATGCAATCTCCCTGGCTTCTGCCATTCATACCTTGTATTATCATCCGGAGATTAGATGCCAACTGGGCAGCCGGGCCATGCAGCTGGTTCAATCCCGCTTCAATTTGGCGAATAATATCAACCTTTTGGAGGAAATCTATAGAACTATCGGAGATTGATTTGGGGCAGCGCCCCAATTTGCCCCATAGCAAATGTTCAAATATAACCCAGAAAATGTGAACTACTCAAATCAAGCCGCCGGTTGCGATCGCTTCCTCATTTTGACTTGTTACTTCGGATTCACAAGCCTTCGCCATTTCCACAGCGCCCACCTTTCTTCCCGACATTTAAAGCAATCTTGATTTGCGTCACGAGATTTCGTCGATCCATTCTTTCAAGGACAGCTCCGTAATTCTTCTTGTTTACTTAAAGATTTATTAGCAAATTTGGTGGTGTGCTGAACCCTACTTCTTTTCCAATTGTATCATTTGATAGATTGCTGAAGAAAATGGAATCAATTGCAATGATCTGGAAAAGGAGGTGAAAAATGAAAGGTAAAGTCATCACAGCGCTTACGGCGGGGTTAATATTGCCTGGCTTACTTCTGGCAGGTAATCTTAAACAAGATAGAGGGATGGCCAGCAAAAGGGCAAGATTACAACAGCCTATTCTCTCTATTCTGGATGAAGGACAAGCGGAGGAATGGTCGAAGCTGAGACTAACATTCGAAAAGCAACGAAACGAGATTTCAGCCAAGCTGAAGAATTCCCGATTGGAACTGCAGCATTTGATGAAATCGAGCCGCTTGCCGGACGAAAAAGAAGTTGGCAAACTGCAGAACGATGTTCTTCAATATTCCAACCAGCTTCAACGGTTGAGAATTGAACAGCAGCTTTCCTTGAGGAATATTTTGACCGATGAACAATGGGCTGAGCTGAAAGACAAGACGAAGAAACAAAGAGGTCGTCCCATGCTGAATCGGATGAGGGATCACAGATCGCGACGTCATCAGGTTATGAGAAGATTTCATTAAGTGATGAAGCTCGCATTCTTGTAGTGGTTAGTCGATGTGGATGAGCAAATTCATGACATTGGAACGGAATTGAATGACGAACAGTTGATGATTGCAGTTCAAAAAGGCGATAAGACGGCTTATGAAGCATTGGTGTTACGATATAGAGATGATGCTCTCCGATTGGCTTACCACTATTTGCATAATTGGGAGGATGCCAGAGATATTTCGCAGGATGCATTCGTGAAGGTTTATCTTAAGGCAGATTCATTTGACCCAGCGCAGCGATTCAGGCCCTGGTTCTTTCGCATATTGGTCAACCATTCTCTAAATTTTTTGAATCGAAAAAAAAAGGTCAAGTTTTTATCGATCTTTCAGAGGTCTAGAGAAAACGAAGAAGCTATCCTGCTCGATCAGTTGTCAGACGATGAGGGTATTGGCCATGAATTTCAGAACAGGCAAATGGTCTGGAAGGCACTGGCAGCTTTGTCCGGTTCTCATCGCGATGTGTTGATCTTGCACGAAATGCAAGGATTTAAGGAACAGGAAATAAGTGAGATGCTCGGATGTTCGGTGGGAACCGTGAAATCACGACTTCATTATGCAAAAAAGAGGATGCGCAGATTACTCTCTGAGGAATTAAAATAGGTGGGGCACATCATGAATTGCGCAAAAATTCAAAAAAAGTTGGACGAAACGAACAGCCTGAAAGATTTTGAACAGGAACTCGCCGTAGAAGAGAAAAACCACCTTAACGAATGTGCCCATTGTCAAGATTCCATGGCAAGGTATCGTGGGGCTGACAATATTGTGTCCAACATGCAAAAAATTGAACCTCCTGTAAATATCAGCCAAAACTATATGGCCGGTCTGTTTCAAAAGCTTGAGAATGACGAGCGGCCAGATAAAACCGTGAAGATTGTCAAGCCCAGAGTTCAATGGGCCTTTGTTCGAACCGCACTTGCCGGCGTAGCTGGAGTCCTTATCATCTTCGGAGTCTGGCGGTTCGGCTTTCATTCCGGCTCTACAATTCCAAGCGAATATCCAACCTCCGACTCGCTGGAATATTATGTGGAATCTTTCAATGAGGTCTCATCGCTTAATCCCGTATATGTGGTGAAGGAGATTGAGTACGACTTGTCAGATTATGAGAGGTCCGATGCAGAAGATCAGTAAATCTCTTCGAAGACTGCGGTTTTTGTTGGGTTTCATACTCATTCTGTATCCTTTCTCAGCCGTTGGAATCGCCCAGTTGTTGAATGATGCGGAACTGCTGGACATCATGACGAAGATAAAGAAGGCCAAATCGGAGCTTACTTACATCGGAATGGTGGAGATAAATGGCGGTTTGGATGAGCGCCATACCATGCTTTTCAAAATCTGGGTCCAGCCACCGTCTGTCTATCATATGGAATCGTACTCCTTGCTCGGTCGCGGCCGAGACAAGCGATTTCGGCGCGATTTCCGCGGAAGGGACAAGGCGCCACGTTTTAGACCACCGTTTCATAGATCCGCTTCCAAGTTTTCTCTACTTCCGGGGGAGAAATATCTCAGCCTGTTCCAGCAAAACTATATAGCAGATTTGCGTGCTGATGAACACATAGCCGGTCGCCCGACCACGCTCTTAACCATCAAACCTAATCATCTTCCACGTTTTGGCATGAGACTATGGTATGACAACTCAAACCACTTAATTCTGAAACGTGAAATTGTCTATTTTGAACCCGACGATGAGTCGATTTCGTTTATACAGAAATTCCAAGAAATAGAATATGCTGAGGCACTGCCGGATTCTATACTGGAAAGAACCCAAAAAAGACGGGTTGGTACTCGTAGGCGGGGAAGAAGATCTGGTCAGAAGTTTGAAACTATAGATGATCTCACCAACAAAACAGATGCCGCTGTATTCGTTCCCCAATATGTGCCAGAAGGCTGTGAGTTGGCCGCTATAAATTATAAAAAAGAAGATGGAAGGAAAATAATTCATCTGCATTACACAGACGGCCTTTTAGGCTTTTCAATATTCGAAATTACAGGTCCGCCTCCCGAATCTATTAAAAAGCTCCTGAATCGATCTTCAAGAAAAAGGACGACCCGTCAGAAGTTTCAACAAATGGTTGTCAAACAGCAGAACCATCACTCGTTCCTGGTTCTCGGGAACTTTCCACGCGTTCAATTGCGCAAGATCGCCAATTCCCTCGAAGCACAGCATTAATCCTTCTTTTTGAAATTCTGTTGAACCGGGGCAAAAACCCGTCTAACCTTACCGGTTTTTTTGCTTGATTTTGCTGTTCAATATTTACTAATTTGTCATAAGTTATTTTGTTTTCTGCCATGGAAAAAAGTCAGCAATTTTGTTTTCAACATCCTGAAGTCTTAACTTTCCGAAAATGTTATTCTTGCCAGCGCCCAGTGTGCAAAGACTGCCAGCTTTTAAAGTCCCATCATATTTTTTGCGGTACTCGGTGCTGGATCAAGTTTTTGCTTTCAAGCACGGTGCTGTCCAATCCATTCTTTGCCAGGCATAGATTTTTGTTTTCTCCATGGACAGCTATTACAGTGCTACTCATGATTCTGATATGGCTCGGTCTCGCCAACAACAACCTGCGAGAGGATTTGCAGGCCGTCAAAGAAGGATTGGATAGAGCGACATTGGCCACCAATGGACATGGCGAGGATATGGCCGATTTTAAGATTACGTCGCCGGAGGAATCCTCAGGCATGGTATATGAGAACGTTTTTCGGATAGAAGGGGAAGCGGACGATAACTCCGTCGTCATGCTTATGTCCGGAGGTAAATTGCTGGAGGTGGCAAAGCCGCAAGGCGGCGTTTTCAGCTTTGACGACGTTAAGATAACCCGCAAGCACACTGCTTTTTCGGTACAAATGATGTCACCCGAGGGCGAGCGCCAGGCGTTGGAAACGATGGAATTTCGCTACAATACTCCTACGGCAAAACATCTTTCCCGCTCCTTTGATAGAGGCAATATTGAAGCAAAATTTGTGGCGCTTACGTTTGATGGGGGTTCTCTTAACAATGCCACCGATGAGGTTTTGAATACATTGAAAAGCCATGGCCTGAAGTCCACCTTTTTTCTGACCGGCCGGTTTGTGGAACGGTTTCCTGAAACCTTTCTGAGAATTCTTGCCGAAGGACACGAAGTGGGAAATCACACAATGAATCACCCTCATCTAACGACCTTCGAGAATGACGGTAAGCATGAGACTCGGGAAGAGATGACCAAAGAGGTATTCCAGGCTGAACTCCAAGAAACGATTGCTGCATTTGAATCACTTTCCAGTGAGAGGCTTGTTCCTTTTTGGCGCGCACCGTTTGGAGAACATAACGCGGATCTTAGAAGATGGGCGGCCGAACTGGGATACAGGCAGGTGGGCTGGACGGTCGGTGAAGGCGATGGGGAAACCATGGACACGAAGGATTGGGTGGCCGATCCGAGCGATCCTAACTATTACTCCGCCGATGAAATCTATCGTAACATTCTGGCGTTCGCAGATTCTTCGAAATATGGTGCGAAGGGCGCCATCATTCTAATGCATCTTGGCAGCGATCGAGTTGAAGACTTTCCGCATCGCAGCTTGCCGGATGTTATCGCAGGGCTCAATAAACGCGGATATCAATTTGTCACGGTATCCGAATTGACAGGTCTTTGAGACTTTGCCGGTGGTGCTTTATTGATTCATGAATTCGTTGTTTCAATGTCAATGACATGAAAGCTATGGAGTAACTATGGCACAAAAGAATATTCTTATTGTCAGCAATGATGACACGACCGTGGCGAGACTGAAATCACCGCTCACCCTGGCGGGTTATACGGTGGATACGGTGGACGATGGCAAAAGCGCACTTGAACGGATTCGCCACCAAAGCCCGGCCGCAATCGCGTCCGAGCTTCGCTTGCCCGAAATGGACGGATTGGAATTGTGTTGGGTGGTACGCAACCAGGCTGACTTGCGTCATATTCCTTTTCTCATTCTTTCATCCTCGGATGATAAAGAAATCGAGCTAAACTGCTATCGTTCAGGGGCAGATGCGCTCCTCATCAAGCCGGTCTCCGCACGGGAATTCCTCATACGGCTGGAAGTTCTTGTTTCGAGGATTCAAGCCGGGAGGCAAAACGGGTCTCCGAACTCAATCGCATTTGACGGTCAGCTTGGAGAATTCTTGTTGCTGGAGCTCATTCAATGGCTCCACAACAATAACAAATCGGGTCGTCTCTGGTTATCGAAGATGTACGAAAGAGGGTCAATCCTGTTTGATGATGGAAAAATTGTAATGGCAAGACTCGGCGATCTGGAAGGTGAGAGCGCAATCTATCAGATGTTTGGCTGGAGGGCAGGCAAATTCGAATTTGAAGTGGGGCAGGGATTCGAGACCAGCAATATTAAGAAGTCCACTATCGAAATATTGCTCGAATGCAGCAAACGCATGGACGAGCAACAGTTTTATCAGGCCGATTCAGTTCGCTTATAAAGGGACCGATATTGGCCGATTCCATTTAGCCGATTCTCTTTCTCTTCACGAGATATTCAAACAAAGCCTTCTCAAAACTCTCTCCTGTATCCATCAGGACGTAGTGGATTTGGTTTTCCCTGCATTCCCGCTGGAACTGCTTGATCACTCGTCCAAATTCCCGCTGGTACTCTTTCTTTATGTGGGCTGGCTGAGTAACAATCTGGTCACCGGTCTCCATGTCCTCAAAAACTACGTCTCCGTGAAAGTCAAATTTTCTTTCTAAAGGATCCAAAATATGGAACACGATAACTTCGTGTTTGTTATGGCGAAAATGCTTCAACCCGGAAAGAATCTTTGAAAAATCATCAAACAGGTCGGAAATCACGATGATCAATCCCCGGCGCTTAATTCGATCGGCCATCTCGTGAAAGGTGGCGCTTATGTCGGTGCGCCGCGAGCCCTTGCTGACATGCAGCGTCAGAAGCAGCTGTTTTAGATAGGATTTTACTGCCTTTGGGGGTAGGTATTTTCGAATCTTCTGATCGAAAACCACAAGACCTACAGCATCCTGCTGGTTAAGCATCAAATACGACAGAGCCGCTGAGAGATACGTGGCGTATTGAAGTTTGGTGATTTCCCGGGAGTGGTAGCTCATCGACGCGGAAGTGTCCAGCAGAATGTAGCACTTAAGATTCGTTTCCTCCTCGAATTCCTTGATATAAAATCTCTCCGTTTTTCCGAACACCTTCCAGTCCAGGTATTTTGTGTCATCGCCGGGCATGTATTGCCTGTGCTGTGCAAACTCCACGCTGAATCCATGATATGGGCTTCTGTGGAGCCCGATGATAAATCCCTCAACCACCATTCGCGCAATTAAATCAAGCCTGCCCAGCCGCGAGACAACTTCGGGTCTCAAGTATCTTTGGTAGATGTTGCTGGTTTTATTTGCCATGGAAAGAAGTTATTTCAGTGAGAGGCGGCGCCAAATCAGACCTTCTCAAGCAGTTTTTCGATGATGGCAACAGAATCTACTCCTTCCGCCTCGGCGTTGAAGTTGGTTATGAGCCGGTGGCGCAGGATTGGTTTGGCAACGGAACGCACATCTTCTATTTCAGGTGTAGGCCGGCCTTCCAACAAACATCTCGTTTTTGCTGCCAGGATGAGGAATTGTGACGCCCGTGGACCGGCGCCCCAGTTAATCCAATCCTTCACAAATTTCGGTGAATGGTTAGCTTTCGGTCGCGTAGACCGTACCAGCTTGACGGCATAATTGATGACATTGCTTGCTACCGGTACGCGACGGATCAAGCCCTGGTATGACATAATGTCTTCAGCTCCCATAACGACCTTGGGTTCGGCTGTATATGCGGAAGTCGTGTATTTTACGATCTGCACCTCATCGTCTTCCTCCGGATAATCGATCCAAAGATTGAACATAAAGCGGTCTAGCTGAGCTTCCGGCAGAGGATACGTCCCTTCCTGCTCGATCGGGTTTTGCGTTGCAAGAACGAAGAATGGCTCTTTCAATTTGTAGGTTACCCCGGAGGCCGTTACTTCGTATTCCTGCATGGCCTGAAGCAGCGCAGATTGCGTTTTTGGCGGTGTCCGGTTGATCTCGTCCGCGAGGATGATATTCGCAAAGACCGGACCTTTCACATAGCGGGACACCTTTCTACCCGTGCTCAGGTCGTCTTCGAGAATTTCCGTTCCGGTAATGTCGGCCGGCATCAAGTCCGGGGTGAACTGAATCCGGTTGAATTCCAGCTCGAAGACTCTGGCCAATGTGCTGATGAGAAGTGTCTTCGCCAAACCCGGCACGCCGATGATCAGGCAATGTCCCCTGGACAAAAGGGCAATTGTCATTTCATGAATGATATGGTGCTGGCCGATAATTACCTTTCCAATCTCTGCCATGAGATTATCGTAGGTCTCTCTCAACTGATCAACCAGATCCATGTCTTTCAGTTTACCTGCCGCCTTAGCCATTAGACTCCTCCAAAGCACACAATTCTGATTCGAGCAACATGAACCTAAGATTTTTGAAAAACAATAGCAATTATTTTTCCTTGCGGAGCGATGGCCTAAATCTTACATTGTAAAGCTTTTTACGAACCTTTGGATTTACATAGTTTTGTCGGTTGTTAGACGTATTTTAATGAATTTGATTATTTGAACACGGCATTCTCCGAGTAGACTTTAAGGTATATGTGTGGCGAATTCAGCATCAAAAACTCTGCTTAAAGGCCTGTCTCTATCACAATTGGAAGACTTCGTTCAAAGACAGGGGATGCAGCCGTATCGAGCCAGACAGCTTTTCCACTGGATGTACAGAAAGAATGTGCCCCTTATTGCCGAAATGACCACACTAAAAAAATCCGTTCGCGAATTCTTGGAGACCCATGCGGAGATCAATCTTCTCAGGTTGTCTCATGCTATCACTTCAGAATATGAACCAGCCCAAAAATTCCTTTTCGAATTGCCGGACGCTGAGCGAGTTGAAAGCGTTTATATGGAAGCGGATAACCGCAGAACGATCTGCGTTTCGTCGCAGGCTGGTTGTGCGCTGAAGTGTGATTTTTGCGCGACTGGTTTGATGGGTCAGATTCGCAATCTTACACCCGGCGAAATCGTCGACCAGGTTCTATGGGTGGAAAGACATACGAAGAAAGAAGCCACAAATGTCGTTATGATGGGAATGGGAGAGCCCTTTTTGAATTATGATGCCGTGATCCAGGCCGCCGAACTGATGTCCCATCCGGATGGCATAGCCATTAGTAAGAGAAAGATTACCATTTCGACAAGCGGAATCATCCCCGCTATCCTGCGCTTCGCAGATGAAGGCCAACGCTTTAAGCTGGCCATATCCTTGAATGCCACAACAGCGGAAGACCGGCGGCGGCTCATGCCCATAACGAAAAAGTTTACTCTGGCCAAACTGTTGGATGCTGCAAGATATTATACTGAGCGATCCGGTCAAAGGGTGACATTCGAATATGTGCTCCTTCGCCATGTGAACGATTCTCTGCTGGATGCCAAGAGGCTTCGGCGGCTGCTCGCCAATATTCCCTGCAAGATCAATTTGATTCCATACAATGCCGTGGACCTGGGCTATGAGTCATCCACGGAAGAAAGAATTCAACAGTTTGTGAGCGAATTGGCAACTTTTCCGGCGCCGGTAACCGTTCGGCGAAGCCAAGGCCGGGATATCCAGGCTGCCTGTGGGCAACTCTTCGTGCAGAGGGCCGATCAGAAAGCACGTCGCCGCAGCCGGGCGCTCTCTATGTAGCGGTCTTCAGCAAGAAAAATATTTTCAATTCTGCTGCAATTCGCCCAAAAAACACTTGACATTAAAATGTCATTTCTTATACTATGTAAATCTAATCTAAGTACCTTAGTATTAGGAGGGGCTAAAGAACTGTGTATATGGTGGATTCAGCTCTTGAACGGCGATGGATGAATTAAAAGAGAAGCTTGATAGATTTCGGGTTGCGAAATATAGGTTTTTTCTTGAAGCTGAAGCTGATATCAAGCTGGATAAGTTTGCAGGCACTTCTCTCCGAAAAGTTTTTGTTCCCATTTTCAAGCAGATCTCTTGCCTGAATGAAGAAGGTCCTTGTGAGAATTGCATCAAGGAAAAGGAATGCCCCTTTTTCATCTCCATTGAAAGCGGCAGCTCGGAACCGGATCCGAACTTGAAGCGCTTTCAAACCCCGCCTAAACCCTTTATCTTTGAGCCTGCTCTACAACGAAGAACTTTCTACCGCCGCAACGAAGAATTTACACTGGATCTGGTTTTAATCGGCAAGTCAATCGACTTTTTGCCTCAGTTTGTGGCTTCGCTTCGTTGCGTGGGCGAAACCGGCATCGGTCCAAATCGTGGTAGGTTTACCCTAAAGAATATCGTACCTTTTGATCTGATCAACAATTCCATTTCCGGAAATTACGTTTGGAACAGCAAAACATCCAACGCTGAGGATGCAGCCGTTTCGCTGGCAGAGCTATATGAGAATTTCGAAGGTGAGTATAAGGAAATCAGGGAGATTTCGGTTTCATTCGTCACTCCTTTGCGAATGAAGCGACTGGGCTCCGGGAACTGGCATCTTCATTTTCGGGGCTTGATCCGCAATGTTCTTACAAGAACAGCCAATATGGCGTACAGATATTGCGATTATTCGGAATTTATGGAATTTCCGGAAATCATCTACAAAAGTGGGATTGTCCGGACGGTTAAAGAAAAGTTCTTTGCGGAAGATTGGCCGCCGCCTTCCGTGCACAAACAGCCCAATAAGCAGATCGGCGGATCGTTGGGGAACATAGTCTATAAGGGGAACATTACCGAATTCTGGGGGATATTGAGACTGGCCGAGCTCATACATCTCGGCAAGAATACCAGCTTTGGTTTCGGTCGGATTGTGGTAGAGCCAAACGAGCTCACCTCGGTTCCCGCCAAACTTGATTTTTGATAGCGCCCCCTTCAGCATATTTCAGTCCGGCATTTCAGCAAGATTTCCCATACTCGCGTACCGCGTACTTGCCCACCTTACTCTCCTGATCATCCTTGCATCACGAAAACATTCCTCGTTCATTTAACAAAGAGCCGGCTGGGTTAAAACGCCACAAGCGTCAGGATTCATGGGGCGCCCAAAAGGACGTGGCTATTATGGCTTAGATGTTCCACGTTTTTGGATTTTAATCGCGCATTGCGTTCCGGAGTGTCTTACTGACGATGGGCAGACGAATCTCAAGCTGCCGGAGGGTAAAGAGCGGGGAGAGAGTCAGCGATTTCGAAAGCCAAATGCGGTTGTTGTGCTCTGAAATA
>JAUXJX010000384.1 GCA_030624545.1 Bacteroidota bacterium
AGAATCATGCTGCCGACAGTTGCAATAGTGGCACCCAGGGCCCCATATCGTGGAATCAGGAGCAGATTTCCTATCAGATTGGCAATCACAACCACGAGGTTAATTATCATTATGTAGCGTAATTTGCCCAAAACTGTAAGTGTTCGACTATTGAATCCGAGCAAGACATTCAGATAATATCCAAAGGAAAGCAATTGAAGAAATACCCAAGATGACTCATAGCGCTCTCCGTAGAAAAAGGAGGTCACCGGCTTCGCCAGGGAAAAGGTCATCAAGAATATCGGGAAGCTCATGACAGCAATCCAAATGGTTGTGCGCCAGTAGAGATTGTTGATTTCCAGATAGTCGTTCTTGGCAAATAGCCGTGCCAATAATGGTGTATAGAGGAGTGCAAAGCTTCTCATAACCATCTTATTTACTCGTGCCGCCGGTAAAACAACCTGGTAGGCAGCCACCTCGGTAGTGCCATGGAAATAGCCTAAAATGAATGTGTCCATGGAATGCATCAAGATCTCTAACAGGTCGGAGCTCAGCAGTGGAATGGTGAACAAGAATATCTCTTTGAACGGAATATTTATGGAATTTAGACTAAGATGTTGACGCAGGCCCTGCTGGTGGAGCAGGCCCGACAAAATCTTGGCGTAAATCAACACGCCAATCAGACTGCCAAAGAGGTAGCCGTAGGCCACAAAATAGACATCTTTTTCCAGCAAGATCAAAAGCAGGACAACTGCCAGCTTTAACAGCGGCGCCAAAACATGCTTGCGGAAGAATATTGCGCCTGGCCTCATGAAACTTGCAAAGATGCCAATGAACAGTCCATCGATGGCCTCTACGGGCACCAAAAAAACCAAAATAAGCAACAGCAGGGCCGGTTGTTTGTTGCCACTGATCAACTGGGATATCAGTTCGGGTGAAATAAAGACAACGGTAATAATGATCAGACCAGATATAAGAATTGTAGCTATCGCCAAGGCGATCGTGCCAAAGAGCTTGTCAAATTCCTCTTTCTCGTGAAAAATCGGTAAAAAGCGTGAAATTGACCTCTTCAGTCCGAGCGTCGAAAATGTTTGAAAGAAGGCTACCGCTGCCAGCGCATACGTCCAGGAACCATAGTCGGACTTCGTGAGGTATCTTACCAATAGCACTTGCGTGGCCAGATTTAGGCCGACGGACAAGAATTTTCCAAATGCAAGAAGACTGGATCCGCGGATTTGTTTTGAGGTTGCGTCGTTTTCCGCAATCTTCGGAGCTTCGATATGTTTATCGATGGCTGTCATTTGACAACTGCGGGTTCCAAAGATGCTCGCGGTGCCAGGCGTGAGAAAAGGGATCAAATACCATCAATCCAATTCGTATTTCCGGAGCTTTCGATACAGGGTGTCACGGTGGATATTCAAAAGGGCGGCAGTACGATTCTTGTTGCCATCTGCGATTTGCAGTACCTTCATAATATGATGACGCTCCATTTCTTCCAAAGAAAGCAGAGCCGGAAAATCAGGGGCGTCCCGGCCAAATTCTTGCCGACGAATCTGCTCTGGCAAATGTTCCGGCAGTATTTCATCTCCAGTATTCAACACTACCGCCCGGTGTATAACGTTTCTCAGCTCTCGGACGTTGCCAGGCCAATAATATCTTAAAAGCATTTCTATGGTACTTTGATGAATCTTGGGGGCATTAATCCTGAGGCTGAAAGCAATCTGTTGCACATAATACTCGGTGAGAAGAGGAACATCGTCTCGAATTTCTCGCAACGGAGCAAGTTTGATTTGAAGTGCATTCAGTCTGAAATATAGGTCTCCGCGGAACCTTCCTTCAGAAATCAGCTTTTCCAGATCCTGATTTGTCGCTGAAAGCAGGCGAAAGTCAGTTGGAATAGCCCGATTACCACCCAATCTCTCCACTCTCTTTTCTTCCAGTACGCGCAACAATTTTGCCTGCATGGCGACGGGCATATCGCCTATTTCGTCCAAAAAAAGTGTGCCCTCATGGATCAACTCTAACTTACCGCGTTTGAGTTTTTTGGCATCTGTAAACGCGCCCGGTTCATAGCCAAATAACTCACTCTCCAAAAGATGATCCGGTAAAGCTGCACAGTTAATCTTCAGAAATGGTTTGTTCGTGCGGTTACTGTCGCGATATATAGCGTTTGCCACCAACTCCTTTCCCGTGCCGCTTTCACCACAAATAATTATGGATAAATCGGATTTTGCAACCCTCTCTACCAATGCTCGAATATTGCAGATCGCATCGGATTGGCCGATCAGTTTGACGTCGCTTTCCTTTTTGCGCTCAGACGAGGAATTCCCGTTATTTGCGCGATTAGCCAAAGCTTGGCCCAGATGGCCCACCAAATCCTTTATATTGACCGGTTTCATGATGTAATTTTCTGCACCCAGTTTCATGCACATGACCGCATCACGGATCGATCCATAAGCCGTGAGCATAAAGACGATTGTTTCGGGCCAATTCGTTTTCACCTGGCGTAGTAATTCAATTCCGCTCATCTGGGGCATGCGCAAATCGGTGATCATTACATCTGCCCTGTTCCCCTGCATGAAGGCCAGGGCATCTCGGGCGCGGAGGTTGGTGGAAACCTCAAATTCTTCCAACTCCAAGACGTCCTTCATGGAGCGCAAAAAATTGGGCTCATCATCAACAATCAGGATCTTGTGTTTTTTTGCAGCCATCATCCTAAGAATATGTGGGCAAGGTTATTTCGAACTCTGTGCCCTTTCCTTTTTCCGAGTTCACTGATATGCCACCCTTGTTGCGTATGATACAAGCACGAACGAGTGAGAGGCCAAGACCAATGCCGCTCTCGTCGGTTTTGGCTGAGAAAAATGGATCGAAAATTTTATCCAAATTACTGGAGTCAATGCCAATGCCGGTATCTTTGATGCTCAGTGAAATGGTATGATCGTCCTTCACGATGGACGCTATCGTCAGTTGACCGCCGTTTGGCATGGCATCCATGGAATTCATGAAGAGATTTAGAAAAACCTGCTTGATGTCATCTATGTTAACGAAGCTGAGAGGCAACTTTGACAGATTCAATTGGACCTCAACGTCTCGATAGGCCAGGTTCTTTTCCATGAGCGAGAGGGTCTTTCTGACAATTTGATTCAAATCCACGCTTTCACGTGCTTCACAGGACTTCCGAGAGAAGTTCAATAGATTCGAGATAATGCGCTGGGATCTCGCAATTTCACTCTGAATAATGTCCAGATGCTCCTGGATGTGTTTATTGGCGCTTTCCTCAAGCACCTTTGCAAGATAATAAACAGAATTTCCAATAATGCTCAGAGGGTTGCGCAACTCATGTGCAATTCCGGCAGCCAACAAGCCCAGGCTGGTCATCTCATCTTTGAAAAAGAATGGATGATCCGGCTTGGTTTCAAATATCGGCTGAGTGTCTTCATCTTCTCGTGATTTCGCAACCTCTTCGCCATACGA
>JAUXJX010000336.1 GCA_030624545.1 Bacteroidota bacterium
ATGAGGAATTCTTCGTCCTGCAGGAAGCCCTGCTCTGTGATCTTTCTTATTCTGACTTCCCGATCTTCCTCTCTCAAGGAGTAGCGGGAAGTGTGGGTTCCTATAATTTCAGATTTTTCAGTGTTTAATAGATGGCAAAGGGGTGTGTTTGCAAAAACGATTTTACCGTCTTCTTCCAGGCTGATTCGCACACCGACGGGTGATTCTTCGAGGATGGACATCAGCCGCTGCTCACTTTTTTTCATCGCCTTTTCTGCTTCGATGTGTTCGGTAATATCTCTTACAACTACTACGGCTCCGCCGTCCGATGTCGGCCTCCGACGCAGCTCCAGAGTCCTACCGTTTGGAAGATGGGATTGATAAGTCGCTGCTTTTCCACTTTTGTATCCTTCAACGATTTCTTTGAGACGTTCTTCTTGATCTCCTTCGCCCAAACTGTTATGTCTTGCAAGATATTTCAAAACCTCGACGACAGAAGAGCCTTTTTTCACCAGCTCATCTGGATATTCGGAAAGTTCATTGTACCGATCGTTGAAAGTCACATAGTTTAAATCCGAATCTATGACAACCATCCCATCCGACATATTATCCATCGCATGCCTCAAGGTCTGTTCGCTATCACGGAGCGCTTCTTCGGACCGTTTCCGCTCGAAAACATGGCCTAACTGGACACCAACGTTTCGCATAATCCGGAGGAAATTCTCATCTGGTGAGACCTCATCCCTTGCAAAGAACTCCAGGACCGCTACGATTTTGTCATCAACTTCAACTGGAAATCCGAACGCACCTTTCACCCCAAGATCACTGGCCAACCGATTGCGGGGAAAATTGGGGTCGGTCTGTACGTTGACGATCCAGGCGGGTTCGCTAGACGCCAAAATACGTCCGGGAAGTCCTTCGCCTATTTTGAAGCTGGTTTTCTCGGTTACCTCTCGGAAAAGTGTGAACGCATCATGATCTCCCAGATGCCATATGGTAGTCGGATCAAGGAGGTCTTCATTGTCGTTCGAAGGAACATAGACATGACCTACGGGCCATCCTGCAATCTCACACACATTCTCAACAACTTCTTTAAGTGCGGTTTCGAATGATACTGCATTGGCGGCAATCTCCGTCACTCTATAAAGAAGGCTCGATTCGAGAGCCTGTACGCGGAGTTCTTGAGTGCGATCCTCCACCCGATTTTCGAGGGATTCATTAATTCTTTTCAGTTGGTTGCGGTTCCGTACGAAAATCACCGCCAATCCGAGCAACAAGAATATGAAAAAAATGGTCGATATGGTGATGACGGTTCGGCTTTTGTGCAATGTGCGATATATTTCGGCGACATCTGATTCGGTTGTGATTCCAAATCCCAATTCCTTGTCCCAAATCCAGGCGCCAACCACAGGGACACCACGGTAGTCACGATAACCTTCAAGATCAATTTTGCTTTGTCCGGAGATAGCGCTTTTCGCCATGCGGGTCAGCGGTCTTTCCTTTACGGAAATCTTGCTTTTGAAACCTTTGGTCAGATCAACCCCAGGATCTGAAATCCGTATATTTAGGATTCCTCGTTTGCCAGGAGGGATAAGGCCAATGGTACGCAACTGTGAGTCGAACCGGCTTTCGCTGATGAGTATTCCCTGCCCGTCAAAAGCATACGTCTCTCCTGATTCCCCAATCCTTCCGCGCTGAAATATGGACGTAAAGTCGGCAGATGGATCGATTCGAAACGTAAGGATGGCAATCACATCGCCTGATTCGTTCTTTACAGGGGCCCCGATAAACATCGTAGGAAGCCCCGCGGTTAGTTTGCCATTTCTATCTGGAAGGGGAACGTCAGATCGCTGGGGCAAACTCAGAGCACTATTTCCAAGCAAGATACTAAATAGGAACCTTTCTTGCTTGGCCAAAAGATTTGTTGTGCCGATGTTGATGTCTCGACTTGAGGCAAGTGTTTTATTATCCAAACCGATGATGAAATAGCCATGATAGCGCTTCGCTTTTTGGATTGGCTTAAACCAGGTTCGAAGTCTGGCTAGGGCGGGTGAGTTTTTCAGCATCACTTCCGAATCTTGATTGAGCAGGAGCTCATTTACAGCTTCTCGGATCAGCGGGGTACTCGCCCAAACTTCGGCAGAGTCCCGTTCAGAGCGGAACCAAGACTTCACTGCCTGATGGGTTGTACGAAGAACCGTGGTTAGGGTGTGTCCGACTTCAATACGAATGTCATTTTCAATCCTGGATTGAGTAAACCATGAAGCCATAATGGTAAGTATGCCGACAAACAAAACCAATCCGATGGCCTTTAAATTTCGCGAAATCCAGGTCAAGTCCATACGAATTCCTTTGCTCAACTAATGCAAACCCTAGAGCGAATGGCCTGTGCATGGCGAATTGCTAATTCGGCCAATATCGATGTGCTCGAGTTTTCGGGAAGCACACCATAACCGAGCTGTGAAATGAGCTAAAAAAAGTCTACATTTCCATCTATTTGTCCGGCCATATCCTGGTAATTTTAGTGCCTTGCAGACCAATACCTGCCATCAAACCCTTTTGGCCAAAAAAGAACACATAAATGGCATTTTGAAGTGTCGTTGTTGAGAGCGATTTTGATATACCCTTATCAGCCACGACGAGACTTGGCGCACCTCCAATCTCCCAACCTCCGCTTTTGTTGAGATAATTAAGCGCCGGTTCTGTCATGAAAAATACTGCATAGCTAAATTTCTGAATACCAGCCTGCAATCCATACGAAGCGGCTACTGTTCTGTAGTAACCAACCGTCTTCCCCTTCTTGCGGAGTGCCCCATTTCCAATTTGTCCCCCAATAATTAGGCCTGCCTTAATAATCCTTGGGAAAACCAGAATGCCCTTTGCCTTTTTTCCAAGTTCTTTGGCTTTGGGAACTTTTGCGTAAAGCTCTGCAAGCGCATTATCGACACCACGATTAATTCCAGCGGCTGAGGCCGCAAAGCTTTGCTTCGGCGTGAACACGGAAACTGCAACCACTATGATCATCAAAACTGCAATCAGAAATCGGTGCACAAATTTCATCGCATTTTTCCTTCTGGATTTTGCGCGCATTCTGCGCACTTATTTTGAAAAAACTCGCAATCAAATTCCAAGTAACTTTTCAAAAGATTCACAACATAAGCTCCTCCTGCACGGTCCGCTTCAAAGTGGTCCGGAATCAACTTGGCCGGACGCTTAATCGAATTGCCCAAGAGGCCGCTTAATTGCGTAGTCATATGGCCTTTTCAGGAGAGCATCTTGAACAGGCCCAATGTCGTTTCCACCCGCCAAGGTGAAAAGAGCCGCTGGAAGGTAGATAATGGCTCCCGCCAACATCCCAGCATATGCTATAGGCCGCACAGCAACTACGTCCCAGACAACTAACTCTCCCTCACAGTTTATTTGGTAATTTTGGCAACCGCTTCTCGGAGAGCAGCCGAATTGGGGTTGCTCGCGTTCGTTCGAACGAGAATGTCTACTGGGCGGACGTTTCTTCCGTAGTAGGCGCGGTTTGATGTGTCCGAAAATGCAATCACCGAGCCCTTGAGAGACATTCCTCCATACACCCCTTTGTTGGAAGAAAACATAACAAGATCGGATTTGGCTTTGAAGACTCCCGTTGCACCCGTCCCCACTCCCACCGGACCGGCTGCAACCGAAAAATCGCTTCCGAGCCTAATGGATGATGAATAGAACTCTTCCAGGCCCTTAGCGGTACGGACCACGAATACCACCTCAGAAACATCGCCTCCAATTTGAAGGCCAAAACTCGCAGTTCC
>JAUXJX010000070.1 GCA_030624545.1 Bacteroidota bacterium
GTGCCTTAGTGGCAAGAATTCATGAATAATTGAAGCTAATATTCATGGCCATTAGATTTTCCTTTGCTTCCGTAATTTTGTAAGCTAAATTATATATGATCTAACACGGTGGCACTACTTAATTCCCCCAATAGCGCGTTATTTGCCAAAAATTATGGCTCTTCATCAATTCGGGCTCTTCATGAAGGCAAGGATGATGATCAATATATTGTTAAATGAAATAGACCCCGAACGTCAGAAATCATTGCTATCCGGTCTCGAACTCCGAGGCTACCAGGTCTGGCCAGCGCAAAACCTGAATGAAATCGTTTCGACTTTAGAAGACGTCTCCATCGATCTGATTATTCTGGATCTCGATAGCCTTAATCTTGACCAGGTTGTAGTTTTTGCAGATCGCCTAAGTGGAATTGTGATTGTGTTTAATGCCAGCTCCAATGCACCCACTGAGGATTTCCGTTGTTGGATTGCAGATGAATTCATCGTAAAAGGTGAAAAGGGTGAGAACATTTCCACCACAGTAGCGAAGTATTTTCCCGCAGGTTCGCAGAATTCCGGAAATAACAATTTATTGAGGCGAGCACATTGATTCTTGCCGGTGACATAGGAGGCACCAAAGCGAGGTTTGCCCTTTACTCCAAAGAGCACGAATTACTCAGTCGACAGCAGACTGAAACCTATTCAAGCAGCGACTTTTCCAGCCTGGAAGAAATAGCGCGTGATTTTCTCAATAAACATAATGAATCTGTGAATACGGCCTGTTTCGGTATTCCGGGACCGGTCGTCAACGGTTGCGCCCAAACGACCAATCTGCCTTGGCAGTTACGAGAAGACCAAATCGCACGCTCGCTGGACTTAAATGCAGTTAAGTTGGTTAATGACTTAAGCGCAGTAGCCGCAGCAATCCCGCATTTTTCGTCCGAGGATCTCTCTACTTTGCATGAGGGTGTACAAACTCAAAGCAGGGATGACATCTTCGGAGTATTGGCACCCGGCACAGGGCTTGGACAGGGATTTTTGGGCGACATGTCTGGCGTTCAGCATGTTCTAGCATCTGAAGGAGGCCATAATGATTTTTCTCCTACAACAGAGCTGGAAATCGAGCTCCTCAGATACCTTCGCTCCAAATTCAAACGTGTTAGTTACGAACGCGTGCTTTCCGGTCCCGGATTGGTGAACATTTACACGTTCCTCAAGGAAACCGGCTATGGACCGGAACCACCGGAGTTGAATAAGCTGCTGCAGGAAGGTGATCCAGCGGCTATTATTTCCGGAGCCGGCCAGTCCGGTGCATACGAAATTTGCGTGAAGGCGCTGGATATATTCGCCTCGGTTTTGGGAGCTCAGGCCGGCAATCTTGTTCTTACTCTCATGGCAACCGGCGGAATCTATCTTGGCGGTGGAATTCCACCAAAGATCTGTAAGAAGCTGGCAGACGGTACGGCAGTGAAAGCCTATCTGAACAAAGGTCGGCTTTCTTACCTGGTCAAAAAGACGCCTTTGCATGTGATTCGCGATGACTATGCTGCCTTGCTTGGAGCTGCTTCAATCGCAGCAAAACTTAAAGAATAATTCTAACCAAAGAGGAAATTCAATGGCCGAGAAAGAAAGAGTCGATAACTTATGCATCAATACCATTCGCACACTTTCCATGGACGCTGTGCAAAAAGCCAATTCAGGCCATCCTGGGACACCCATGGCTTTAGCGCCGGTGACATTTCTCTTATGGGACAAATTCTTGCGTCACAATCCGCAAAACCCACAGTGGCCGAACCGTGACCGCTTTGTGCTTTCTGCGGGCCATGCTTCCATGCTTCTATATAGCACCTTGCATCTCATGGGATATGATGTAACGCTGGATGACATCCAGAATTTTCGGCAATTGCACAGCAAATGTGCCGGCCATCCTGAATACGGATTAACGCCGGGCGTTGAGACGACCACCGGGCCGCTGGGTCAAGGGGTGGCCAATAGCGTCGGTTTTGCCATTGCTGAAAGGTGGCTGGCAGACTATTTCAATCGTCCCCAGCATGAAATAATCAAATATAACGTCTTTGCCATTGCTGGCGATGGCTGCATGATGGAAGGCATCTCCGGCGAAGCAGCATCTCTAGCCGGGCACTTAGGTTTGAGCAACTTGGTTTGGATTTATGATAACAATCATATCACCATTGAAGGCAATACGGGACTGGCGTTTAGCGAAGATGTAGCAGCCCGATTTATGGCGTATAACTGGAACGTGCAGCGCGTCTGTGATGCGAATGATACAGAAATGCTGGAGAGATCCCTCAACACCGCCGTGAAAGAAGGCGAACGGCCATCATTGCTTGTTGTTGACAGTCACATTGCTTACGGAAGTCCCAACAAGCAGGATACTTCCGGGGCGCACGGCGCGCCGCTTGGTGAAGATGAAGTGCGAGCGACGAAAATCAATTACGGTTGGGATCCTGATAAAAAATTTCACGTGCCCGAAGAAGTGCAACGATACCGGGATCATGTCGTCGAAAAGGGAAAGCAATCTGAAGAAAAATGGAATGGCAAATTTGCCGAATACGCTGAGCAATTTCCGGAATTGGCGAAGGAATTTAAGTTGATCCAGAATCGGAAAATGCCGGAAGGCTGGGATTGCTGCCTCCCGATTTTCCCAACCGATGCAGCAGGAATTGCCGGCCGTGCCGCAAACAACAAAGTTTTTAACGCCATTGCCGAACATATTCCCTGGTTCATGGGAGGCGCAGCCGACTTAGCACCTTCCACCAAGACCTACATCAATAATGCCAGCAGTTTTGAAAAAGGCAATTACAGCGGCAGGAATTTCCATTTCGGCATTAGAGAAAATGCCATGGGCGCAATTGTCAATGGTATGGCGCTAAGCAATCTTCGCCCCTATGCAGCCGGATTTCTAATTTTTTCGGATTATATGCGACCGACGATACGGTTGGCTTCTTTAATGGAGCAACCGGCGATTTTTATTTTCACGCATGACAGCATTGGTGTGGGCGAAGACGGGCCGACCCATCAGCCGGTTGAGCATCTTGCCTCTTTGCGCGCGATCCCGAATTTGGATGTTATCCGTCCGGGGGACGCAAACGAATTGAGTGTGCTTTGGAAGTATATCATGGAACTAACAGACCGTCCCGTTGCACTGATTCTGAGCCGTCAGAATCTGCCAACCAACGATCGATCAACATATGCCCCGGCTGAGGGCGCTTTGAGAGGAGCCTATACCCTGGCGGACTGCGAAGGAATTCCGGACGTCATTTTGATCGGCACTGGCTCGGAGGTCCAGTTATGTTTGGGGGCCCACGAGCAGTTAATTCAGGAAGGCATCAAATCACGTGTCGTCAGTATGCCCTGCTGGCGTCTCTATGAATGCCAAAATCCAGCATATTGGGAGGAAGTCTTGCCGAGTTCGGTGCGTGCGCGGGTGGCTGTTGAAGCCGGATCTACCTTCGGCTGGCGGCGATACACTGGCAGACACGATGACGGCAGCATCCTAGGCATGAGAGACTTTGGCGCCTCTGCACCCTTAGCCGATCTTCTGGAAGAATTTGGTCTGACAGTACAAGGTGTGGTCCAAATGGCAAAGAGGACACTTGAAAGACATAGGTAGATATGAGCCACAAAAAAGCACAAAAAGGAAAGAATTCATAGAAAAGATTTAAGAAGATGAACGAGATTAAAGAGTTATGTGATATCCGCGAGACGAGTTTTAGCATTCATAAGTACCTCAAGAGTGGCCATCTCGAATAAGTATATGAAAATGCGCTTTTGCATCGATTGAGGAAATTGGGTTTGGAGGTAAAACTGCAGCATCCGCTTAGTGTCTATGACGAAGATGGTACGCTATTGGGAGACTTCTATGCAGACCTATTTGTGGATAATTGTCTAATTGTTGAATTAAAGGCTTGTAAATCACTGGCGGATGAACATGTTGCACAATTGCGCGGCTATTTGCGAGCGTCCAGGATTGAACATGGGTTGCTAATAAATTTTGGTTCCCCGAGACTGCAAATCAAGAAATACATTCTAACCCAGGATGCTTGAATCGCATCAACCTTATGTGAATTTTGTGCTTTTTTGTGGCAAACTATTAGTCTTAACGAATTCTTGATGGGAGATGACATGTCAAAAATCAAAGAATTGTCTAAGCTGGGTCAGTCGATCTGGTATGACTATATCCGGCGTTCTTTTCTCACTTCAGGAGAATTGCAAGAATGGATTGATAAGGGACTAAGAGGGGTCACTTCCAATCCATCGATCTTTGAGAAAGCCATTGCCGGCAGTGCCGATTACGATTACGACCTGAAACGCCTGGTCAATGAAAACAGGTCAGTGGAACAAATCTACGAAATATTAGCCCTCGAAGACATCGCGATGGCAGCAAAACTGCTTCAACCTGTTTACGATTCAACCCATGGAATCGATGGATATATAAGCCTGGAAGTGAGTCCAACGCTAGCCCACGACACAGAGAACACCATTTCGGAAGCAAAGCGGCTTTTCGAAGCGCTTCATCGTCCCAATGTCATGATCAAAGTACCGGCAACATCCGCGGGGATTCCTGCGGTTGAGGAATTGATCGGTTCCGGCGTCAATGTCAATGTTACACTTATTTTTGACATCGAGAATTACCGGAATGTTGCAGAGGCTTATTTGAAAGGACTGGAAGAATTGGCCGAGAACGGTCCATCAGTTGCCGGCGGACAGACGGTTAATACAGTATCCTCAGTGGCCTCTTTCTTCGTTAGTCGGGTGGATACGGCGGTGGACGCAGAATTAGAAAAAATCAATGTAGGGGCGATGAGCCCATCGCCCCTACAAGGCAAAGCCGCTGTTGCCAATGCCAAAATAGCGACTCTGGAATTTCAGAAGATTTTTGGCGGTCCCCGGTGGGAGCATTTGGCCGGGAAAGGCGCGCGAGTTCAAAGGCTTCTATGGGCCAGCACCGGTACGAAAAATCCGCTCTATTCGGACACATTGTATGTAGACGAGCTCATAGGTCCGGATACCGTTAATACCGTTCCGCCGGCTACCTTGAATAGCTTTCTAGATCACGGCAATGTTGACATTACACTCACCAAGGGGGTCGACGAAGCCAGGACTCAGCTGGATAAGTTGGCCGATTTGGGAATTGACTTAGATTCCATCACTCAAAAGCTCCAGGTCGACGGTGTCAACGCATTTGCCAAGTCCTTCGAATCGCTGATGGCTAGTATCTCCGAAAAACGTGATCGTCTCTTGGCGGAGAAAAAGAGCTACTCAGCGAGCCTCGGTAAGTTTCAACCAACGGTGGACCATGCATTGATGCAAATGAGAGATGAAAACATCATGAATCGCCTTTGGCAGCATGATCATTCCGTCTGGAAACCGGACCCAACAGAAATCAGCAATCGGCTGGGCTGGCTGCATAGTCCCGAAGTGATGATGGATGCGATTCCTGAGCTTACCGATTTCGTGGACGATGTTCGTTCGGCTGGGTATACTCAAGCCTTGTTACTGGGAATGGGGGGCTCCAGCCTGGCCCCGGAGGTCTTTCGCCACACCTTCGGCGTCAGGGAAGGACATTTGAATTTGGCCGTACTTGATGGCACCGACCCCGGTGCAGTATTAGAACATGCAGAAAAGATCGATCCGGCCAAAACCCTTTTCATTGTATCGACCAAATCGGGCGGCACGGTTGAGACCTTGTCCTTTATGAAGTATTTCTATAATCATGTTCTTAATGCGGTTGGCCCGGAGAAGACCGGAGAGCATTTTATTGCCATCACAGATCCCAGGAGCGGATTGGAATCGATGGCATTGGAATTGAAATTCCGCAAGATTTTTCTAAACGATCCCAATATCGGCGGGCGCTATTCGGCATTGTCGTATTTTGGCCTGGTGCCGGCAGCGCTTATCGGAGTGGACCTTGCAATTCTGCTTGAACGTGCTGCGACGATGGCGTGCAATTGCGAGGGATGCAACTGCCCGGTGGCCGGAGATAATTCCGGAGCATGGTTGGGCGCGATCCTGGGCCAACTGGCCAAGTCCGGTCGGGACAAACTCACGTTCATCGCCTCGCCTCATATTTCCCATTTCGGCGCATGGGCGGAGCAGTTGATCGCCGAAAGCACGGGAAAAGATGGGAAGGGCATCGTTCCAGTGGATGGCGAAGCTCTTACGGAACACGAGACTTATGCCAATGACCGCCTATTTGTATATCTTCGTTTGGAGGACGACAACTCACACGATGTAAGAGTGAAAGCACTTGCCGATGCCGGACTCCCGGTAGTCCAGCTTAACTTGCGCGATTTATATGACTTGGGCGCTGAATTCTTCCGCTGGGAGATGGCAACTGCAGTGGCAGGCATGCACCTCGGCATCAACCCATTTGATCAGCCAAATGTGGAATCTGCCAAAGTACTGGCCCGGACAATGGTTTCTTCCTATCAGGAAGAGGGAGAACTGCCAGTACTTACCCCATCTTTTGAGGCGAATGGAATAAAGGTGTACTCCAATCTTCAGGCAGACAACCTCGGCCAAGTCCTGAAAGGATTTCTTGCTCTTGCTGAACCCGGTGAAAATGAAGGGATGGGGCGTAGCTATGTAGCTCTACAGGCGTATATAAAGCCATCTCAGGAGGCAGACACTGCAATAAAAGATTTGCGTACCAGAATCCAGTCCCAGTATAGAATGGCGACCACAGTGGGATACGGGCCACGTTTCTTGCACTCCACCGGCCAGCTTCACAAGGGCGACAGTGGCCACGCTTATTTATTCAATTCACCGCCGATATGCCCGAAGATACCGCCATCCCCGATCAGCCCGGTATGGAAACCTCTTCGATCACTTTTGGAGTGCTAAAGACGGCACAAGCTTTGGGTGATCGCCAGGCTTTGTTAGATGCCGGACGAAATGTGATCCGTTTCGATTTGGGGAAAGACGTCCCTGGCGGCTTGAGACAATTGGCAGAGGCGCTCTCGTGATTAAGGCATTTATTTTCGATCTTGACGGCACATTGGTGCAAACGGAAATCTTGAAGGCGATTTCGTATGCCCGGGCAGCGATCGAACTATGCCCACAATCGATCACAGAGGAAATTGTGATAGAGGCATTCAAGGAAGTTGTGGGTTTATCCCGCAAGGAAGTTGCCCAAAGACTAGTCGAGCGTTTCGAATTGGAAAAAGCAGCTCGCGACAGAATGAATGAATTCAACGTTTCCACTCCTTGGCAGGCTTTCATCCAGGTTCGAATACGCATCTATGAGTCGATGCTCTCAGACCCCCAGATTGTCCATGAACGCCTTTGCCCGCATAATGCTGGTCTGCTGAAATGGGCCGGTCTAAATAGATATCATACCGCGTTGGCGACAATGTCTCACTGTTCCCAGGCAAGCCGGGTATTACAAATTCTGGAATTAAGATCCGAATTTCAATTCATTGCTACCCGGGATGATGTGAAAAATGGGAAACCGAATCCGGAGATTTATATCTTGGTGGCGCGAGAGTTAGACGTTCCCCCGAATGAGTGTTTAGTTATCGAGGATTCTCCTTCAGGAGTCAAAGCGGCTCTGGCAGCCGGAATGGGATGCATTGCGGTGACCAACGATTTCACCCGTGCCAGCCTGCGAGAGAGTGCGCTGTTGGATGATCGCTGGATCGTCGAATCTACTCCTGAATTTGAAGATGTGGCGCGTCGATTTATTGCCGAAAGAAATGCGTCTACGGATAAAGCGATATGAATGGTGCGTCTGATTACACGGAAATAGATAATCAGGCACAGCTTGAAAAGATCTATTTTAAGTGATTCAGACCTAAGTTTGTAAGACTTGTATAAAGGAGAAATTCATTGTGGATTCTACCACCATTGTCATTTTTGGTGCTTCCGGCGACTTGACGAAGCGAAAATTA
>JAUXJX010000091.1 GCA_030624545.1 Bacteroidota bacterium
AAGCCTCGAAGTATCATATGAAATTGATCGTGGACATCGGGGGTATCTAAATTCTGATTTTGAGACACGCTGCAAATACTATCCGCCCCATTACAACCATGATTGTCCTCTGTGTTCTGATTCTGTAATGGGAATGGCTCACTGGACGTTATCTATTAAAAAGAAATCTTGTCAAAAAGGCAAGAGAAAATGAGAAGGCGCCTACGGATGCATTGCGAATCCAGATATGAATTCAAGCCCTATTCAGGTGGAACGCAGTGACCAAAGCGCCCCGAAGAACCCATGGGTCTTTGACCTAAAGGACTCTGAATTATCTAACGGAGCTGCACACGCCTGAATAAATTGACATGCTATGGTTTTTTTCATACTATCATTTGCCCGCTTTTTGGGCCGATCTCCCAAAAAACAAAAGTGCCCAAAATGAAATCGGATTAATACAAGGAGACTCTATGGAAGCCAAGCCACAGACCCATCAGATCAACGTAGAATTGGGCGAGAAAGAATCGGAAGGTATCTATTCGAATCTTGCCCTCATAAGCCACTCATCCGCAGAATTTGTGATGGATTTCACCAGAATGCTGCCGGGGGTACCGAAGGCAAAGGTCTTTGCCCGGATTATCATGACGCCGCAGCACGCCAAATCGTTTCTCAACGCCCTGCGAGACAACATCAAGAAGTTTGAAGCCCAGTTCGGGGAAATTAAAACTTATGCTGACAATAAGCAAAGGGCCTATGGATTTCAAAGCTCAACAAAAGAGCCCCCTGATGAGAAGAAGTCATAACATGTTCCCGAAATTCGCAAACCTATTCCGGACGAAAGAAACATTGGTATTTTCTTGTTCAGGCGACGCCTCCCAATGAAGAGATCGCTAATGTTTTTGTTGTGCTCGTGCATTTTTTTTGGCAACCTGCATGCCCAAACATCCAAAGGCAAGTTTGGGATCAGTGTCGGCCAGTGGCAGCCAAACCAGCTCTCGATGGATGAAATCGGCTCCGTATTTAGCGGAACCGCAGATTCGACCCCCTTTTATGCCGTTCATTACTCCAGACACCTGTTCGGGGATATTGCGTTACATTTATCCATTGGGTACTGGGCTCATTTCTTTGACCGGCCCGACAAGCCCATTACGGTGCGGGTTACCCCGATTGAAATCGGCGTGGAACAAAGCCTGATCAGCGATTCTAATATTTCGCCGTACGTTGCATATGGCGTTGCCGCCCTGCTAACCAGAACGGTAGATGGAAACCGGCTCTATAAACTCACTCCAGGGAACGCTTCTAAGGTGGGATTTGAGATCTATCTGATAGCGGGAATTCAGGCCGATATTTTCCGCCCAATTGGAGTGGAATTGAATTTTGGCTATGTTGTAGCCAATCTACCGGAATCCCTTGGCGTGGGGAAGGATTACTCGGGAATCCGCGCCACGTTTGGGTTGGTGTATTCTTATTGAAGAATTTTAACCACCAAGACGCAAAGAACGCAAAGAAGACCTCACTTAATAATAGAAATCAGCTCCTTCGCGTTTTTCGCGGCTTCACGGTTAGTCATTCCTACGCAACAACCCCCAACTCTTTCCCGATTTCCGCAAATTTTGCGACGCCAAAATCGAGATCCTGTTGCGAATGGCTGGCCGAGTTCATGACCCGGATCCGGGCTTTGCCGCGCGGGACGGTGGGAAAGCCAATGGACATGGCGAATACCCCTTCTTCAAACAAGCGTGCGCTAAAAGTTGAGGCAAGCTTCGCGTCGCCGATCATGACCGGTGTTATGGGAGTTTCACTTAGGCCAAGGTCAAATCCGAGGGCCGACATCTTCTCCTTGAAATAATTGCCATTCCCCCACAGCTTCTCCACCATTTCACCGGACTCCTGAAGTATTTCCACGGCGGCGATGCATGCGGAAACATCCGGCGGGGTCACGGCGCTGGAAAACAGAAAGGGCCGCGATTTTTGATGCAGATAATCCACGATGATTTTCTTTCCCGCAACATATCCACCAACCACGCCAAAGGCCTTTGACATGGTGCCGATCTCCAGGTCTACCCTGCCGTGCAGTCTGAAGTGATCGACAATTCCCCGCCCTGAATTGCCCAGAACACCCTCGCCATGGGCATCGTCGACCATAATGATGGCATCATATTCTTCTGCCACGTCGACCAGCCTGTCCAGGGGGGCGATGTCCCCGTCCATGCTGAAGACGCCGTCGGTAATCATCATCTTCTTACCGGGATGATCTTTGTTTTCTTCCAGCTTTTCCCGTAGGGATTCGGGATTGCAGTGTTCATAACGAATGGTTTTCGCGCGCGACAGCCTGCAGCCGTCGATAATGGAGGCATGGTTTAGTTCATCGGAAAAGATGAGATCATCAGGACCGACGAGAGCGGCGATGGCAGCAAGGTTGGCATTGAAACCAGATTGAAAGGAGATTGCCGCCTCTACGCCTTTGAACCGTGCGAGCTTTTCTTCCAGAACCTTGTGCACGCTCATGGTTCCCGCAATGGTGCGCACAGCAGCCGGACCCACGCCAAATTCATCAATGCCCTTTTGGGCCGCACTGCGAAGTGTCTCGTGGTTGGCGAAGCCAAGATAATTATTGGAGCAAAGATTGAGGACCCTTTTGCCGTCAACGATGATCCAGGCGCCCTGGGGGCTGTCAACACTGCGTATCGTGATGAAAAGCCCCTGCTCCCGGGCTTGTTCGAGTTCTTCCTTGATGAAGTCTAATTTTGCCATTTATTCACTCCAAAACATCCGTGATAATCCGTGCAATCTCTATCTGACACGTTGTCACAGCCTATTCTAATAAGTCTCTCTTATTTGTCATTCCCGCATGCTTCAAGCGGGAATCTACATCTTTCTCTTTTGGATTCCTGACAAAAGCCAGACTGTGTGAAAAGTCAAGACATCTGACTAAGTACGACATATTCGAATTTGACATTGGTGTTGGTTTTGTTCTTATATCCGTGTTAATCCGTGTAATCCGTGGTTAATAAATTGGTAGAATCCATGGCCATCAGTCCGGCGGAAACAACACAATCTTCCCACAAGAGCCTTCAGCCATGAGCTCCATTCCCTTTTCAAAATCGCTGAGCGCAAACCTGTGCGTGATGACCGGGTCCAGGTTCAACTGGCCGGAGCTGAGAAGCTGGGTAGTCTTATACCAGGTCGAAAAGATCTTACGGCCGGTAATACCGAACATCCGAATGCCTTTAAGAACAACGTGTCTATTCAAATCGATAGGCACCTGCTTTTCTTTGAAGAGACCAAGCAAAGATGCGCAGCCTCCCGGGGTCAGCGCCCTCAGCCCGTCCGCCAGGGCATTCGGATTGCCGGACATTTCGATCAACATTTCCACGCCAGCCCCATGGGTGAAATCCATGATGGTTTCCACCACATCCGTTTTGTTCGGATTCAGGATATCGGTGGCCCCCATTTTGAGCGCCAATTCCAGACGGGCATCATTGATGTCCGTGGCGAAAATGGTCGAAGCGCCTGACGCTTTGGCTACCCCCACAGCCAGCAACCCAACCGGGCCGCAGCCCGTAATCAGGATGGTCTTGGCGGTCACATCCTGTACCAGGACGGTATCCACAGCATTACCCAGCGGCTCCTGCACGGAAGCCCACTCTTTAGGGATTGTCGGATCGTTCTTCCAAACCACACTTTCCGGCAGGCTGATGTACTCCGCAAATGCGCCGTCGCGATCGAAGCCGAGGATTTTCAGGTTCAGGCAGACTTCCATGCGGCCATGCAGACAGGCATAACAGCGACCGCAATAGAGATGGGTCTCGGCTGAAACATAGTCGCCCACTTTGACAGATTTCACGCGTTTCCCTACCTCAACGACCTCACCCGCCATTTCATGGCCCATGATGCGCGGAAGCTGGATTCGGCTCTCAGACCAGGTTTCCCAGTTGTAGAGATGGACATCAGAGCCGCAGATGGACGCTGACGTGACTCTTATCAACACGTCAAAATCGGAAACCTCCGGAACCGCCCTGTCCGTATAACTTGCCCCTTTTCCTGGTTCTGTTTTCACGACTGCCTGCATTTTTTCCACTTACATGATCTCCGATTAGAATGTCAATGCAAAGGATTTATGGTCTTTCATTCAAGAATAATGTGGAGAAATTTTGACTGATCCGCAAGAGAAAAGTGGGAGCAGATGAACCCGGATGATATTAGAATCGTGGTATTTCGCTGTCGCATTTAATAGCTTTTTTGTGGAGTAACAGTTTGCATAGAATCGCCCATGGTAAGTTAATGGAGGTATGACAAGATGTGGAAAGACCCAATTGTGGAGGAAGTGCGAAAACGCCGTCTGAAGATTGAAGAAGAGTGTGAAAATGACTTTGACAAGATCTTCAGACAGGCAGCAGAGATTCAGAAGAAACTCACCGAGAGACTCGTCTCAAAGCCATCATTCTCCTTAAATTAGAAAAAAGGCCACTTCATAAAGCGCAAAGCGCCCGATCTGCCAAAGATGGCATTCGATCCTAACGAAAAAATCCGACACCCTACTCTTCCCAGCCCTGGTTTTCCAGTAACTGCTCGGAAGGCGTATCCTTGAATACCCTGGCAGGAGCTCCAAGCACTACTTTACGGGCAGGAACGTCCCTGGTCACGACGGCGCCGGCAGCTACTACCGCATCAGCCCCGATCTCCAGGCCGGGAAGAATCACGTCGCCGGCCACGATCCTGCCGACGCGCCTGATGGTTACGCCCTTAAAATGCTTGAAGCGTTCTTCGGTTCTGCCGAGGTAGTTGTCATTGCTGGTGGTCACATTGGGGGCGACGAAGCAATAATCTTCCAAAGTGGAATAGGCGGTAATGTAACAGCCCGTCTCCAATTTACATCTCCTGCCAATCGTAGTCAGATTTTCGATGGTGACCCCGCGGCCAACGATGGTCAATTCACCTATTGACACATTTTCGCGAACCGCGGCGTGATCCGCGATGAGGCAGTTGTTAGCCAAATCTGCGCCGGCATAAATCACCGCACAGGCCCCGATGAGACAATTGTCCCCTATTTTGCACGGGGGCAGTTCTTTGTCATCTTTGAAAATACTGCGCCTGGCCCGCATCGGCCGCTTGCCGATGGTCGAATGAGCATCGATTCGCACTTCTCTGCCCACCTGTGAACCCGCGTGCACCACCACGTGTGGACCGATTTGGCAGCCGTCACCGATCACCGCATCCGCTTCGATGACGCAGAACAGCCCGAGGGTTACCTCTTCTCCGATCTTCGCTGTTTCGTTGATCACACAATTCAATCCAACAACCTCTTTGATCATTTGCGGCGGGGAAAATTCAAGTTGACCTGAACCCTGATTGGACAGTGGATAATATGCCGATCAAATCGTTTAGCCGATTTCCACCGGAACACCGCCGTTCTTCAGTGACTGATCGGCTGCGGCAAGAACCCTGACGACCTTCAATCCATTTGTGCCGTCACTCGGCGGCGGGCCCCCGCCCTGAATACTCTTGACAAACTGGTCGCATTCCAGACGAAGAGGCTCACGCATCTCGATGCGAGGAACCAGGATGTCTCCTTCCCGAAGGGTCAGCATATCGGAGTAGGAGGCAAATTCAACCTTCTTGTCGACGCCTTTATCGTAGATGCGCACCTTTTCATTGGCCTCCATGTCGTCCACCACCACCATCTTTTGGGAACCGACGACGGTTAGTTGCCGTACCTTGTGCGGATCCAGCCAGCTTACGTGAACGTGCGCCATGCGATGGTTGGGAAAATGAATTGTCAGGAATGCTACGTCCTCGATGCCGGGCTGCAAAATATTCTGACCGGTGCAAACGACGCTTTCCGGAGAATCCTGCATAAACATCAATGCTATCGAGATGTCATGGGGCGCGAGACTCCAGAGGGCGTTTTCGTCGTGGCGCACGACGCCCAGGTTGACCCGCGTTGAGTACATATATTGGATATCGCCGAGCTCGCCGGCATCCATCAATTCTTTTGCCTTGAGATAAGCAGGATGATACATAAGAAGATGCCCCACCATCAATACCAGGCCACGCAGGGCGGCCAATTCGGCCAGGCGCTCTGCTTCTTCAGGAACGAGGGCCATCGGTTTTTCGACAAAAACATGCTTGCCCTGCTCGAGCGCCTCGAAGGCGAATCTGAAATGGGTAGAAGATTCAGTAGCAATGACGATGGCTTCGGTGCCCGACTCGCGAATTAACTTCTGCGCATCAGGATATAGCTCGGCCTGCGGGTAGCGTCTTGCCATGTTGTCCATGACATACTGTGACGTGTCCGAGATGGCCACCAGCTCCGTCTCCGGATGTCCGGTAAAATTACGCAGCAGGTTCTTGCCCCAGTTTCCGACGCCTATTTGTCCGATACGAATCATATTAATGAAGTAAAGTCTTTTAGCCACGGAGCCACAGAGGACACTGAGAAGTAAACAATTCGATCTCCGTGTTCTCTGTGTCTCTGTGGCAGAACAAATTAGATTTTCACTTGGCTAAATGTATGAAAAATCTGGGCTTCAATCAAACGTAAATTGCAAAAATTGCCTCACTCCTCAATCAGCCATGGGATGACCTTCTCCAGCGGCAGCGCCTCGACCTTTCTCCCGCGAAAGCCGGTCATGGTTTCCGCCTTAAATAGAGAATTGTAGATCGCTTCTTCGGTCGCCTCGACGACGGCGAGGAAAAGCGGACTCATCCTGTCATTTGGCAGTTGGTCGACTTCGTCAACCGGCCGCCTGTTATCCATGTCATTTCTGTTTTTTCGATAGGTAGTGAAGGCGATTACATAATCGCCGCTGCCGTTGCTCATGAATCCCCCGGTTCTGGCGATGCCGAGCAGAGCGCGTTTGGCAAGGCGCTGCAGGTTTCTTGCGGAAAGCGGTGCATCGGTGGCGACAACGATTGCGCAGGAGCCTTCTTCCTGCAGATCGCTTCGCATGTAGTACTGATTCAATTTCTGCCCAACGGGAACTCCGTTGATCTGCAGAATGCCGCCAAAGTTGGTCTGTGCAAGTACCCCGACTGTGTAGCCGCCCCTGGATTCCGGGATCACCCTCGATGAAGTACCAATGCCGCCCTTAAATCCAAAGCAGACCGTTCCCGTGCCGGCGCCCACGTTGCCTTCTTCCACCGGCCCCTCTTTCGCCGATTTGATTGCTTCGAAGACATCTGCCCGCGTAACCGGCCGATTGCGAATGTCATTCAGCCGGCTATCGTTGGTCTCGCCCACAACCGGATTGAAGGAGTGCACACC
>JAUXJX010000435.1 GCA_030624545.1 Bacteroidota bacterium
AACATTTCAACAAAATCTGCGCCGCTAATGCTGAAAAAAGGAACCTCTGCTTCGCCGGCCACAGCCTTGGCCAAAAGCGTTTTCCCGGTCCCGGGAGGCCCAAGTAGAAGGGCGCCCTTGGGAATTCGACCCCCGAGCCGCTGATATTTTTCGGGAGCCTTCAGGAAATCAATAATCTCCTCAAGCTCTTCTTTTGCTTCGTCAGCGCCTGCGACGTCGCCAAAGGTTACGCGGGGCTTGCTTTCAACCATCATCTTGGCCCTGCTCTTGCCGAAAGAGAAAATTCCACGCGTCCCTCCCCCTTGCATTCGCCTCAGGAAGAACAGCCAAACGACGGCAATCAGAATCCAGGGAAGAAGGTTGAGGATATATCCAAACCAATCCAAAGATTTTTTTTGGAAATCGTAGTCTACGCCATACTTGTCCCACTCTTGAAGCATTTGGTCTTCCACGAAAGGCAGTGTAACGCGGAACTTGTTGACCTTAACGACTTCTCCATTGATCTCGACGGCATCTTCATATTCTAGCTCGCCGTGTAATTCGCTGTCTTCGATAACTGCCTTTTTAATCTTGCCTGCTTCGAGGAATGCGCGGTAGTGACCGAATTCTATGGCTTGCTCGCCTTTGCCGCTTAGGTTACTAAAAGCATTGGCAAACAAGACAGAGCCAAGAATAACCAGAATCCAGACAATCAGCGACCGGGATGCCTTCTTCCACTGAAAATTATCATCCGGTTTCTTCTTGCCGGAGTTTCGGCGATGACCGGCATCTTTTTTCTTTCGAGGTAGTTTACGATCAACCATTTTTTTGTCTTTGCTCATTAAACCGCATTTTACGGACTCTCGTCCATCACATAGACAGCCTTGAGGTTGCGCAGCTTTTGTGCACAATCCAATCCAAAACCCACGACGAAATCCGGCGGAATCGAAAATCCGACATAATCGATCTTCCGGTTTAGCTTTGCCTTATCCCATTTTACCAACAAGGTTACGAATCGAATCGAGGTCGGGTTCATCTTATTGATCTTACTATCCAAGTATCGGACTGAACGCCCGGAATCAACAATATCTTCCGCTACTATGACGTCTCTGCCCTCCAAATGACAGTCGATATCTTTTTTCAGCCTCACACTTCCTGAAGACTTCATGGCGTCCCCATAACTGGAGAGCTTAAAAAAATCTACTTCACAATCAATAGAGAGTTCCCGAATCAGATCCGCCACAAATATGAAGCTGCCGTTCAGCACACCGATGAAAACCGGACACCGGCCCTCGTAATCGGCAGAAATTTCTGCTGCCAGCTCCTTTATTCTCTTCTGTATGACCTCTTCAGACAGCAGAAGCCGGTATTTGTTCGATTCTTCGACTTCCGCCTTTAAGTTGGATTTTGTTATGACTTCATCCATTCTCAATTTTCAATCTTACCACATCACGAGTCTTCGAAGTTACCCGAAAGCGATGGTCCAATCGATGGCCGCATACCCAGACGACATCATCCTGGCATGTAAACACCAAGACCCTGCTGCGTTCCATAAACGGAACTTTGTTGTTTATGAAAAAATCCGACAATTTCTGACGATGTCCCAAACCCAACGGAAAAAAGTAGTCTCCTTCCCTCACCGAGCGGATCTCGCAATTCGCTCCGGCTAACTTATCCCCATCGACAAATTCAACAGTAGCGTCTTCTGCATATCGAAGCCCATCCAAGGAAGCATATTCGCAGGAGAAAAGAATATTGCGTTCAGGAACCGATATTTTTTGGCCGATAACCACCACTCGTTGGACAGATTCGCTTATGGGCGCCTTGACCAGAACGATGCCGGAATGGTCGACTCCAATCTTCCAGCCATCCGGTAAGGCGTGCCAGCGCCCGCTTCTGCGCTTATGAATTAACTCTAGAATTGACTCTAGCTGTCGAAAAGAAAGAACGTCCGGTGAAAAACCCGCTTCGGAAAGTACATGAAATAAAATGTACTTTTGAATAATAGTAAAATAAGTGCAAAAACGGCCAATATCAAGCGTAAATTTGGAGTCGCTTTGATCCACCAGGCACTGCTTGAGGGCCTCTTCAGCCATCGAACGGAAATATTCGTCACCCTCTCGAAAAATTCTGCCAAAATCATTTAGACGAGCGCTAATCTTCGGATTCATCTCTTTCTTAATTAGAGGCAACAATTGATGCCTGATCTGGTTGCGCTTAAAATCGAGGGAGGCGTTGCTTGCATCCTGGCGAAAGACAATTCCGGTGGTTTCCGCGAATTTCTTGATTTCGGAGCGACTGGCAAACAGCAAGGGGCGAACAATTGCGTCTCTTTTGGAAAGTATGCCACGCATGCCGCGCCAACCGCTGCCCCGGAACAAATTGAACAACACCGTCTCAGCCTGGTCGTCCGCATGGTGGCCCGTTGCGATCTTGTCGAATTGATTCTCCACCCGCGTGCGCTCCAGAAAGTCATAACGCACTTCACGGGCTGCCGCCTCGAGGCTGAGCTTATTCTCCCTGGCAAACTCGGCCGCATCCTTCACGGCGCAAATGAAAGGAACATTTAGCTTGAGGCAATGTTCCCGAACGAAATCTTCATCTTCATCCCCTTCGTTCCCGCGCAATTTGTGATTCAAGTGTGCCGAGATCAACTTCATCTGATATTGAGTGGACAAAGAATGCAGACAGTGCAGCAGCACCATAGAATCCATTCCGCCGGAAACTGCAACGACGATGCGATCCCTCGAAGCGAAAAGATTCTCGTTCCGGCAGTAAGATTCGAAACCTTTGAGGAATTTGGGGTTTTGTTTCATTTATTGAACCCGATTCACAGTATTCCCTGTCATACTAAAAAGTATCCAGTGGTCCGGGAGAATGCAAGTCAAATCGGACTCCGGAAACCAAAAGCTCCGGGAAAACCATGCACCTCCGCAGGATCTCAGCTTGGGAAGAAGACATAACCTACGGTCTGCAAATGAGATTATGGGTTTCCAATAAGCTCAGATTTTTTCTCTTTGCGAAAATCAAAAGTGTTGACTTATTGGTTAAGATAATGTATTTTAGTCGTCACGCAAAAGTTCCAAGAGAGAAATTGAGGATTTTCCTCAAATTGGAAAAGTAGAAAAAAGCTTGCTTTCGGCATTCTTTGAGTTGG
>JAUXJX010000169.1 GCA_030624545.1 Bacteroidota bacterium
CGTTGGTCGATGAGGACCAGCCGGTAGGCAATTACGTGGTGCGCTGGAATGGCCTGAATGACCAGCATCTGAAAGTGGCAAGCGGCATCTATTTCTACCGGATCAAATCCGGAGACTTTACCAAGATTCAAAAGATGCTGCTGTTGAAGTAGTAGTACGTGAGCCAAAATCCAAAGTAAGCGTTAGTGCTTAGGAGGGAGGGCAATCACTCAGTGTCCTCCCTCTGATTTCTCATAAGATCGTGCGGAGATAAAGAAGTGGTCTCCGCAGCGTCAGGGTCGTGACGGAAACCGTTTCGCTAATTTCCGTCACGAATCGGATGAATTGCAATGGAAGCGACCTGTCATAGAATTCTGAACTTCTTAATGGCCCTGGTTCTGGCGGCATGTTTCGCTGGCTGCTCGGAGGATTTCAGCGACAATCCTCAGGCTAACCAGCCGCCCGAGACCCATATTTCCATTTTTTCGGACAATGAGCTCAACGCCACAACCAGCCGTCAGACATTCAACTGGTGGGGAGACGATCCGGATGGTGTCGTCGTGGGGTTTATATACACATTTGATGCGAACGCTGAAAACGTGGAAACCTGGGATAGCGATTCGCCCGCTCTTCTTTGGACCTTCACCGAAGAAAGAGGCGAGACATTTACTCTTAGTCTTTTCGGGGCAGACACGGTCTACACTCTGAGGGTTAAGGCAATCGATGATGATGGCGCAGCGGATCCGACGCCCGCCGCGAAACAATTCCCCATAATCAACTCCAGGCCATCGGTTGAATTTCCGGTCGGCACAGATGTTCCAGAAACGACCTTCACCGTAGCTGCCTTTGTCTGGTCCGGAACAGATCCTGATGGAGACGACAACATTTCGAAATTTCAGTATGCACTGGACGATTCGGCTGGAACCTGGATTGATGTTGGAGCCAACACTACTTCCGTTATGCTTACGGCCGCAGACGGGCTTACTGAAGGCGAGCATGCTTTTTTCCTGCGCGCCGTGGATATAGCAGGAGCCAACAGCAGCATTATCCGAATGCCGCGGCGGGAGGAAGACATTTGGCATGTGCGGGTTCCCAGGAGTAATTTTCTCGTCATCGACGATCACAACATCGCAGATAACACCACCAGTTTTTATTATGCGATCCTTCAGACACTGGTTGGTACGTTTGACGTTTGGGATATCAAACGCAATGGCGGCGAATTAGAGCCTCCCGGAGCTGCGTCGTTCACAGAAACGCTTCTTCTCTTTGATCGAATATATTGGTTCGCAGATTCAGGCCCGAATTTGGTGAAGGCACAAGTGGCCGTTCCGAAATTTCTGGACAACGGCGGCAAATTAATCATGACCGTTACATTCCCGCGCAACACCACCAACCAGGGCGATCCCCTCGCCTTCTCACCCGTTGACAGCCTGGGTGAAAGAATAAATCGACTGACCAGGAATCAATTGGTTATGGCAACTGACTTTGCCCAGCAATTGGGTCTTCCGGAATTGAAACTTAGTGCCGCGCTTGTTCCGGATGTATTTACCCTGGTTCCCAAAGTCAGTGCGAACGCACTTTATGTTCTACCCGAAAAACCGGGTTCCTGGGATGGTACACCGGTAATCGGATTGATCGATGCGAATTCCACCTTTGCTCTTTTTGCCCTGCCTCTGGCCGGACTCGATGGCTTTGGCACAGTGAATCAGCTAGTCGAAAAAATCCTCATAGAGATTTTCTGATTTAGGTGAAGCGATGAAAACATTGCCCAAAATTCTCTTTTTTCTGAGTCTCCTGTCGTTGATTTCCATTTCCCATATCTATGGACAAACCAAAGGCAGAATTACCGGAAAAGTGACCGATTCGGAAACCAAAGAGCCGCTGCCCGGCGTCAATGTTGTGGTCAAGGGAACCTACTACGGCGCCGCGGCGGATATAGATGGCAATTTCATAATCGAGAATATGAATCCCGGCGTTTATACAATCGAAGTTTCCATGATCGGTTATACGCAGCTGCAGAATACGGGAGTCAGGGTTCTTTCCGGTCAGGCGACCTCGTTGGATTTTCAGCTTGATCCTTCCATTCTTGCTTTTGGCGAGGAAATTGTAATAATCGGGGAGAAGCCATTATTCGATATCGAGGAAACGGCCAGCCGAAGAAGCATAACAGGCAGCGAAATCCGGGCGGAGGTGGTAGAAACTGTCCAGGATATCGTTGCCAACCAGGTGGGCATCACCAGGACCGATGACGAGATTCACATACGCGGCGGCCGGTCTTATGAGAATGCCTACCTGGTTGACGGCATTTCGGTGCAGGATCCGCTTTCGGGCACGGGCTTCGGCCTCCAGCTTAGTACCGAAGTGATTGAGGAGGTCGAGATAATAACGGGCGGTTTCAACGCGGAATACGGCCAGGCCATGTCCGGTATCATTAGTGTAAAGACCAAGGAGGGCGGGGACTCGTATCACGGGGCAATATCATATAAACGGGATCATCTCGGTGATTTTGACGCGGGAACGCCGGTCATCGGTGCTCTCAGCCGAAAGAACACCTCAAGCTTCAATACGGATATTGCGGAATTCACTCTCAGTGGACCGGAGCCGCTGAGCAGTCACCTTTTTCCGCAGGTTGGTTTGAACATCCCCGGTGAGCTCTCCTTTTTTGCAAATTTCTATATGCTTATCAGTGACGCCTTTACCCGCAGAAGTGCAGAGCAGCTCTTCTCCTCTACATTTCATGGAACCGATTTCGCGCCCAGGCAAAAAAACAACTGGTCAGGACTGGCTAAGCTAACCTGGAGAATCGATCCGACGCACAAGCTTACTTTATCCGGCAACCAGTCAGTATCGATCAATCAAAACTCCAAATCGCTGCAGACCACACTTGAGTTTGTCGAGCCCGGGCCGGGTTATCCCTATACATTCCAGGAAAATCTGGACAATTCCAATACATTCACTCACATCAACAAACAGCTCTCTCTTAACTGGACGCACACACTTAACGCGCAGTCGTTTTATGATATCAAAATCTCCCGTTTCTTTTCCCATCTGCGCAGTGATGTAAACGGAAAGCACTGGACCGAATATGAAGAGCCGCAGGACATTGTAACGAGGCCGATCAGCTATTTCCATAGCGCCGACGGCAGCATCGTGAACGTCTTTCCCGGGGATGGCTTCTGGGATTTCGGCGATGATTTTACCTGGCATGATCACTTCGTCGAAGAGTATACCCTAAAAAGCGACTATACCCGGCACACACGAAACAACGCTCATAAGATCAAAGCAGGCCTCGAAATCAGCTTTGCAGACATGCAGATGATTGATATCTCCAAACCCTGGTTTGGCGGTCTCGGTTTGAATAATGATATCTATCAAGTAAGTCCCGCCTACGGCAGTTTTTATGCGCAGGATCAGATCAGATTCAAGGGATTGATTGCTAATTTAGGGATGCGCTTTGATTATTGGTTTCCCGGCAAATTTGTGGAAGATGCGGTCACAAATCCTGAAATCGCCACCATCAGTGAACAGACGCGGGCAGACTTCTTTGATGAGACCAAGAAATTCTTTGGCCGCCGGTGGCGGGGAAGGTTAAGCCCCAGAATCGGGATTTCGCACCCCATTTCCGATAACCAGATGTTGTTTTTTTCCTATGGGCATTTTTCCAAGCGTCCGAAGCCTCAGCAAGTCTATGCCAAGCTGGGTGAAAACAGCTCCAAATCTACTTTTCAGAAATTTGGCAATCCGAATTTGGATTATGAAACCACCGTTTCCTATGAATTCGGAGTGCGGCACAAGTTTAGCGAAAATGACGTTTTCACGATAGCGGCCTATTACAAGGACATATTCGATTATGTCACAACCGTCAATTTCAGAGGGTCGGGACGTTTGTCCGGACAATCATTTACCACTTATTTGAACCTGGATTATTCCCGAGCCAGGGGCATCGAAGTTGAATACCGCAAACGGGCGGGCAGCTTCTTGACGGGCTCGATTAGCGGCACCTATGCCATCGCCACCGGAAAAAGCTCTTCCCCGGATGACGCCTTTCTTGTCGCCACCGGAACTTTGAACGAAAAGCCGATCACGGAAGATTTTCTTATCTGGGACCGGCCCTGGCAAATCAGTGGTGTGGCAAATGTCTTTCTGCGTAAAGGAACGAAGCCGAGACTATTCGGCATTCCCTTGCCGGACAATTGGAACCTGAATGTGCGTCTCTTTGCCCAGGCAGGCAAACGATACACACCTCGTTTCGCCACGGGAACGGTCTTGCCGGATGGTAGACCTGAGTTCAGCAGCGACATCGATCAGAATGGCGAGCCGGATGATCCCTATGGCAAAGTCGCGGCGAACTGGTCCTGGGTCAATCTTAATTTCGAGAAGTATTTCGATTTTGCCGGTCTGGATTACACGTTTTTAGTGGAGGTCGTAAATTTGTTGAACCGTAAGAATGCGCAGGTTATCAATCCGGTAACCGGCCGGGCCTATGAGTTTGGAGACCCCACGCCGACGAGCTGGAACGATCCGTTGTTTCCGGACACCCAGGCGCCCCTCAGTCCGTTTCCGTTCAATCCGGCGAGGTATTTAACGCAGAGGAATGTGAGGGTGGGCTTGTTGGTGAGGTTTTAGCTTCACTGGCCTCACCCCCTAAATCCCCCTCGCCGAGCGGAGAGGGGGACTTGAAGAAGAGAAGCGACGAATTAGAAGAAGAATGATATTTGGAATGTATGCTTTCAAAAAATCGAGTAATCTCTGCCCGGCTGTTCCCGCTCCTTTAGGAGAGGGGTTAGGGGAGAGATCCTAAAATGACCAAGCACTTGAAAAACATCCTTTTTTGTCTTCTCCCACTGATGACTTTTGCTGAGTCCCACGCCCAGCTCATCCCCATCCTCGGCGGCCAGAGGGCTGGTACGGCCATGTATCAATTCTTGAAAATCGGTGTTGGTGGCAGGGCAGTAGGTATGGGAGAATCCTTTGTGGCTGTGGCCAACGATGCATCGGCGCTGTACTGGAATCCTGCGGGAATCGTGCAAATTGGAGGCAACGAGCTGATGTTCTCGCACATCAATTGGCCGGTGGATGTGCGGCATGAGTTTTTCGGCTACGTGCATAGACTCGGTGGGGTTAATGCGCTGGGAATAAGCATCAGTGCGCTGCATACGGATGAGTTCGAGGAAACCACTGAGTTCCAGCCGCTCGGGACGGGAAGGTTCGTGACCTTTGGCGATATTGCTGTGGGAATTACGGCTGCCAGGAAAATGACCGACCGGTTCAGCGTCGGACTCACCATTAAATACATAGACGAAACCCTGGATAACCTGCACGCACGCAATATACTAATCGATTTTGGCACTTACTATTGGACGGGATTTGGCACCTCGCGTTTCGCCGTTTCCGTGGTTAACTTTGGCACGAATATCGAGCCGAGCGGGA
>JAUXJX010000549.1 GCA_030624545.1 Bacteroidota bacterium
GGGCAAGAAGGTCTCCTTTTACCATTTGCGTTGGATTAATCCCCTGCCCAAATCCCTGGGCAAATACGTCAAAAACTTCAAGAAAGTCCTGGTGCCCGAAATAAATCTAGGCCAGCTCATACACATCGTGCGCAGCAAATATCTGGTTGACGCAATTGGGTTTAATCGCGTAAAGGGCCTGCCGCTGCACCTGGATGAATTGAAATCGAAGATAAACGAACTAGTCGAAGGATAAGAGAATGGCTGTGAACACTCCGACTCAGGAGAAGTCAAAGGCCTCAAAGGAGGATTTCACTTCTGACCAGGAAGTCCGTTGGTGCGTTGGTTGCGGTGATTACTCAATTCTGGCTCAAATGAAAAAGGTTTTGGTCGAGCTGAAGCTGCCGAGAGAAGAAACCGTGTTCGTTTCCGGAATCGGCTGCTCCAGCCGTTTCCCCTATTACCTCAATACCTATGGCTTTCATTCGATCCACGGACGTGCTCCGGCTGTGGCAACCGGCATCAAACTGGCCAATCCCGACCTCTCTGTGTGGATCGTTACGGGCGATGGCGACGGTCTCAGCATTGGGGCCAACCACCTGTTCCATCTCTTCCGGCGGAATCTGGACGTGAACCTGATCCTGTTCAATAACCAAATCTATGGACTTACCAAGGGACAGTATTCCCCTACGTCTCCCATGGGCAAGCAGACAAAGTCTTCCCCCTACGGCAGCCTTGAAGCTCCCGTCAATCCGGTCTCGTTTGCACTAGGCTCGAGCTGTACGTTTGTGGCAAGGACCATGGACCGGGATCCAAAGCACATGGTTGAAATCTTCAAGCGCGCCCACGCACACAAGGGCTGCTCTTTTGTGGAGGTTTACCAGAATTGCAACATCTATAATGATGGCGCCTTTTTTCATATGACCGAACAGGAGACCAGGCCCGAAAATGTTGTTTATCTGGAACATGACGCCTCGCTCATTTATGGCAAAGAAAGGGACAAAGGCATTAGCCTGAACGGCTTCAATTTCGAAACGGTTCAGCTTGGAAATAGGATGGATGAAAAGGATCTATTCCGGCACGACGAACATCAGGCTGATCCGGGATATGCTTTTATGTTGTCAAGAATGACGGAAAATCCAAACCTTCCGACTCCAGTCGGTGTGTTTCGCAGCATAGAGCAAGACGCTTTCGACAGTCTATTCCACCAGCAATTGCAGGCCGTTACCGAAAAGAAGGGCAAAGGCGATTTGAAGAAACTCTTGGTCACCGGCGATACGTGGACGATTAATTAAAGAAAGATCTTAAATCCTAAGAGAAATCTTGCAAACCTCGGTCAAGCAGAAAAGACTATCTGTTTAAACTCGCACCAAAAGCCGTTGACACGGTTATTTTCTATCCTAGTCATTCCCGCCTGCGGTCGGGCAGGCAGAAGGAATCTTATTTGAGTTTGTTTTTGGTTGCTTTGTTCTTATATCAGTGAAAATCCGTGTCAATCCGTGGTTAAAAGAGTCTTCGCACAGCCTCTTCAGTCGCGGTCTGAATTATGATCTTCGCTTGCCAATAAATTTGAGGAGAGACCGATGAAATCATTGAGCATATTTTGCTGTCTAATTGGCTTTGTGGGCTTATGCCGGGCACAAAGCGCGGACCTGCCCACAACGCGTGAGATGAACTTGATCAGTTGGCAGGAATTTCAGGAGTTTGTTCCGGAGAAAATCGAGACGGTACTGCTTCCGGTAGGGACGCTTGAGCCGCACGGCGTCATCCCCAATGGCGCAGACAATATCGCTCCTGAAGCGATGGCGCGAGACCTGGCGCCCCGGCTAAATGCTATGATTGCCCCAACATTGAACTACGGCATTACCGGATCACTTAAAGCATATGCCGGCGCGTTTGCTATTAGCGAAGAGGCCTACCAATTATTTGTCTCCGATATTCTGTCCGGGTTGGCCAAAAACGGCTTCAAAAACGTCATCATATTGAACGGGCATGGCGGTCCACAAACTGCGATATTGCGATCTCTCATCAGCAAGGCTTCGGAGAAACATCGGGTGCGCATGTTGGCAATCAATTGGTGGTCGTTGGCCTCTGAAGAAACCTTCGCCGTTTTTGGAGAAAATGGCGGCCACGCGGGCAACAACGAAACGGCATACATCCAGCACATCGTGCCGGAGCACGTTCATCCCGCGAGATATTCCGCGGACATGACGACTCCCTACCCTGCCAACAATAGCTGGTCCGCATATCCGTTTCCATCTTCAATCGGGCTTTATGAACCGGGGCAGGGCTACCCCACATTCGATGCGAATCAGGCAAAGGAGTACTTTCAGAAGGTGAACGAAAAAGTATATGCCCTGATTTCTGATGTGATCGAAAAGTGGGATTTGGCGAAGCTGTATAGGGATTAGCATTCCCATGAATCTGGAGCTCTCTTAGTGGCTATCGCTTTTGGGGACAAAGGAACCAAGGAAGCTGCGATATTAGGAATTTGGTAGATGCTCTTCAATCTCAAGAACCATACCTAGTGATTGCCGAATTAGAGGCAATAAGAGAAGAGAGAGAGAAGAGCACTGATTAGATGTACCGGTTGATCTTACCCACTTCCCC
>JAUXJX010000115.1 GCA_030624545.1 Bacteroidota bacterium
CAGGCTATTTTGATTTCGTTTCTGCCGGCTTTTTGGGTAACCATAGGATCTCAAATTCCTCCGCGATTTTCTGATATAAGGGATCTCCGGTAACAATGGTTGCGAAGTTCTTTTTTGCTGATGCAGCACAAAAACAATCTGCTAAAGCAATGGCTGCATTCGATTTTATTTCGCCTGCCTGCACGGACAAGAATCTGTCCGCGTTATCCAAGCTTAAGGGAAGCGAGTCTATTAGCGATAGGACTTGGGAGGCCTTCTTCCAGACCGCTTCTTCGTTTGACCGTATAGTAGACCTCGCTCAAATTAACCACATTCATGAATAATTCGCATTCATCCCTGCGAGCAGATTCCAGTAATATTTGCATGTCATCGGCGCCCGATTCGTCCGCCAAAAAACAAAGTACGGCAAAGCTGTCCAAAACATACTTATTTTTCTTCATTAGTAAATCTACGATTCTTCGCGTCTTAAATCTTGCGTTCGTTCTTCAAGTAGCATTTCGGTTGGTGATTGAACTGAGTCATCTTTTAAGAAACCACGAGCCGCAGCAATCGGGTCCTTAGGGATGGGCATGATTCTAATACTTCCATTGACTTCGGTCACGTTCACCATCATTCCCGCTTCAATTTCAAACTTCTTCCGAATTTCCTTGGGTATAACCACAGCTCCTTTATGGGATACTTTTGCTAAAGCCATGGAACTCTCTCCTGGTTTTGTTCAACAAATTGTCAAGTTGTTAAACACAATTTAAAACAAAAAAACGAAAATACAAGCTTTGTATAGAACCTCCGAGCAACCCATGGAAACCGACTTTCTCCAAGAAGGTGGGTTTCTTTTACCCCCCAAACATCCCCTCCATCAGCCGGTCCGGCCCTATCGGAACGATTCCCACTTCACCGCATACAATGCCCGCGGCATGGTTTGCCAAAGTGGCCGCCTCCTCATAACTTGCACCGGCAGCCAAAGCAACAGTCAGAGTGGCAATGGTTGTGTCGCCTGCTCCGGAAACGTCCGAGACTTTTCTTGCCCGCGTCGGTATGAACTTGGAGTCCCCGGCTCCGGTATGAAGAACCATACCATCTTCGCCCAACGTAATCAGAACGCAATCACACTTCAACCGCTCGTGAAGGGACCTTGCCGCTTCGGCTATTTTCTCGCGGCTATCCAATCGCTCACCCAGGATACCCTCGGTTTCCCGCCTGTTCGGTTTGAAAACAGTCGCCCCCTTATATGCGAAAAAGTGATCGAACTTTGGATCGACTGTGACGATGGTTTTGCGGCTGTTCGCCTCCGGGATGACAAATTTGATTAGATCCTCGGATATTAGACCCTTATTGTAGTCCTCGAAAATTACGGCGTCCACCTCAGGAAGCAATTTCGCTATGGCTTCTTTCACGTGCCCCATTGTCGCTTGGCTGACGGCATCCTTGCTTTCCCTATCGGTGCGGACCACATGCTGCGAATGGGCGATGACCCGCGTCTTGACCGTCGTGGGCCTTCCCGGATCCCTGATGAGTCCGTCTGCAGGAAAGCTCTGCTCTGTCACAAGCCTCATCAATTCAGAGCCGGCGGGATCATCTCCGATTACGCCGAGCAGGTATGGAACTGCTCCCAAAGCCTTGAGATTACCTCCAACGTTTGCGGCGCCGCCCAGTCTGCTATATTCCTCCTCAATTTCTACGATAGGAACCGGGGCTTCCGGCGATAGGCGCGATACCTGCCCCCAAAGATACCTGTCCAGCATGACGTCACCAATCACAAGAATCTTCTTATTCTTGAATGAACGTAACAAAGAAACAACTCTGTCTCTAGATATGGGCACCATGTTCTAATTCCAACAGCGTCCTAAATGTCATTAACAGCTTTTTCATGATCAATCGATGCGAGGAAATAATCGGTTGTGGCATCAATTCGCACGGTGAACAAGCCTCTCCTGATCTTATGATCTAGTTTCCAAACTCCTCTTGCAGATACTGCCCGATGCGAAAAGTAGTGCTCTCATTAAACGATTGGCCGAGCAGCTGAACACCGATGGGCAGATTTTCAGAATCTTTGCCGCAGGGAATGGACATGCCATGAATGCCCGCTAGATTAGCAGAAATTGTGTAAATGTCCGAAAGGTACATTTGCAGGGGATCATCTAATTTCTCGCCAATCTTAAAGGCCGTAGTGGGTGCTGTTGGCGTGACAATGCAGCCGTACCGGTCAAACACCTTATCAAAATCACGTTTAATCAAGGTTCTTACCTTTTGCGCTTTGCGGTAATAAGCTTCATAATAGCCTGCGGACAAGACGTAGGTTCCAAGCATGATACGGCGCTTCACCTCTTCTCCAAATCCCTGGCTGCGGCTTTGCTCATACATATCAGACAATTCCGTGATACCATCAGCACGAAAGCCGTAGTGCGCGCCGTCGTACCTAGCCAGGTTTGCCGAGGCCTCTGCTGTGGCGAGGATATAATATGTGGAAATGGCGCATTCAGTGTGGGGCAGAGAGATCTCTTCTACCTTTGCCCCGCCATTTTCCAATATCTTGAGTGCTCTTTGGATGGATTCCCTAACTTCGGCAGACAATCCCTCTGTGAAATATTCGCGTGGATATCCAATGGATAATCCTGCTACACCGCGATCTATGTTGGCAAAATAGTCTGGCACTTCGAGTGCTGCCGAAGTGGAGTCGTGGTCATCATGTCCGGCTATGACGCTCAGCAGCAAGGCAGCATCTTTCACTGAACGGGTGATCGGGCCAACCTGATCCAGCGAGGATGCGAAAGCCACCAGGCCGTAGCGGGATACCCGGCCATAACTAGGCTTGAGTCCCACGACACCGCACATGGCAGCCGGCTGTCGTACGGACCCGCCCGTGTCCGTTCCCAGTGCGGCTGAAGCCATGCTTGCCGCCACAGCCGCCGCAGAGCCGCCAGAGGAGCCACCTGGAACGCGATTCCTATCATTGGGATTCTTGACCGGTCCAAAATATGAGTTTTCGCTCGATGATCCCATCCCAAATTCGTCCAGATTTGTTTTCCCGATAATGATCGCATCTTCCCACAGGAGTTTATCGATTGCAGTTGCATTGAAGGGTGAAACAAAGTTAGAGAGAATTCTGGAGCCGCAGGTGACTTTTTCGTTTTTAATGGCAAGAATATCTTTGATAGCGATCACCAAGCCGGCAAGTCTGCCCCCTTTTCCAGCCCTGATTTTCTTGTTTACTTCTTCTGCCCGGGAACGGGCCTTTTCAGGAAAAACGGAAATGAAGGCATTAAGATCTTTCTTTGCATCGATCTGATTGAGGTAATTCTCGACCAGATCATTGCAGCTCAGTTCTCCCTTATAGAGCAATCCCCTTATTGAATGATAGTCCAGCCCATCAAGATTTCCTATCGACACTCAGCCTTCCTCAGGGTTTCTCAGAATTATCTTCAGGGATTTCTTTCTTTTCCTCGGTTTCGTCTTCTTTGCCTCCAACAGCCTTCTTGAATTCCTTGATGCCAAGGCCCAAACCTCTAGCCAAGCCAGGTAATTTGGAGCCACCGAAGATCACCAGAATGATTCCCAAGATAATAAGCAACTCGGTTGGTCCGGGCACGCCCATTAAAGCCTCCAATCTAGTTTGATTTAAAAATTATGAAAGTTCTTTTCTCTATCCCAAGCCTATCCAACGCTTTAATTTTTGCGGTTGGATTGAGTTTTCTTTTTCTTGTTTTTTGGCGCGGGAGTTTTCTCTCCCTCTGAATCAGGGTGCATCGAAGGCTCCGAATTTCGTTCAGCCTCATGCTCGAAACCTGACGCATCACCAGTTAGATTAGGATCCAAAACAGGATCTGAATCGAGAGCTCCCTTAATTTCATTGATCTCGTCCTGCAAAGGATTTTCTATCTTCATATCCGTTTCTGAAAGAATTTCATTCCTGACCATGTTTGCGGCCCGCCTGATCTCCCGAATGCCTTTCCCAAGTCCTCTTGCCAGCTCCGGAAGCTTATCGGAGCCGAAAACCATCAAAACAATGGTAAATACGATAAGCAATTCAAGCGGCCCGATGGAATTAAACATTACTAAACCTTAGCTAGCCTTTCGATCATTTCAGGCCATCAGCAAAATACTGACCTAAACTTATATAATTGTAGCTTGACAGGTTACGAATTTCAATTATTTCTAGTACCAGCGCAGAAGATAAGCCACAACCACAATACCCACGATACCGATCACGTTTAATTTGATGGTGAATCCGAGGGTTATGGTAAACAGAACGGCGTTGAGAGTGGTTGGTCCGAGGCCGCCAGTTATGGCTCTCAAAAAAAACTCCTTTACTACACCATCCGGCAATATGAGGGCCAGCACCTCTCCCAGGGCCGAACCCACCAAAGCGCCAAGAAGCAAAATCAGAACGATAAAAGCAACCGATTTCCTCTTTGAAGAGCCTAGAGCCACGATCCACCTCCCAACTTCAGGATTTAAGAGAAACTTTCAATGAGCGACTCAAAAATCACTTTGCCATCATCCGAACCCAACAACTTTTCGGAAGCGCGTTCCGGATGCGGCATGAGTCCGAAAACATTACCCTCGCCATTCATAATTCCTGCTATGCCGTTTCTGGAGCCATTCGGATTTGCATAATCAGTAGTCGCACCGCCTGAATCAGAAAACCTCAGAAGAATTTGGCCATTTCCCTCCAGTTCTCCCAATATCCGGTCATCAACGTAATAGTTGCCTTCATTGTGCGCTATGGGAATCTTGAGGACCTGGTTCGTCCGACAGCACCGTGTAAAATTTGAGGTCGCGTTATTGACGAGCAGATACACGAACCTACAGACAAAGCGAAGGCTTTTATTCCGAAGCATCGCTCCAGGAAGCAACCCGCATTCGAGGAGAATCTGAAAGCCGTTGCAGATTCCAAGCACCGGTCTCCCGGACTTTGCGAATTGGATGATCTCTCTCATGATTGGGGAAAATTTTGCGATGGCACCGGTGCGGAGGTAATCTCCGTATGAAAAGCCGCCGGGAAGGATAATTGCATCCGAATCTTCGAGCGTGTGATTCTTGTGCCAGAGAAAATTGACTTCTTGATCAAAATGTCGTTTCAGAACGTCGTAAACGTCGTGGTCGCAATTCGAGCCGGGGAAGACAATAACACCAAATCTCATTGGCAATAAATGGTCTCAATCGGGGGAAATTTCGAAATGGCAATCTTCAATTACGGGATTCACTAGAATCTTCCCGCAAATCTCTTCAGTTTGTCTGGTGCTTTGCTCGACGGATACAGAACTCGGAAATTCAAGGGTGATGGTCTTTCCTACCCTGACCTCATTTATTTCATTGAAATCCATGGACTCCAATATGCTTCGAATCGCCTGCCCCTGGGGATCCAGGATTCCCTCCTTCAAATAAACGTGGACCTTTGCTTTAGGCATTAACCATCCAAAGACATTCACACAGGGAGATCGACCACTTCGTCTTCATCGTGGAGGTGATGAAACGCGCCCTTGATTAACCCGAAAAGAACAAACGCCAGACAGATGGGGAAAAAAGCAACCTTGGGGTATAGAACGACAAGAGTGAAGAAAATTATGAAAATAATGAACTTTGCTTTGTTCTTCCTATCTCCGCGTAGTCTGAATTTAGGATAAGTCTCATATTCAATTTGGCTGACCATTAGCAGGCACAGCAATACAACAAAAGGAACCAGGAACATGGGAAACCGTACTCTACTCCAAATGGTTTCGCAAAAGATCAAATATGAGGCAAGCGACACGGCCTGGACGGGTATGGGTAATCCGATAAAGTTTTCCTTCTCATCGAATCTGCTGAATCCAACGTTGAAGCGGGCCAACCTGAAAGCCCCAAACATCAAAGGCAAGAAACTAATCGCGATTCCAAGGATGCCCAGCTCGTTGAAATGCCAGGCATAAATCAATACGGCCGGAGCCAATCCAAAGGAAACGACGTCGGCAAAAGAGTCCAGTTCCACGCCAAATTTGCTGTAGCTCTTGGTTATTCTGGCGACAGTTCCATCAAGCCCGTCGAATATCCCCGCCAATATGATAAGCCAGGCGGCTATGACGAATTCACCTTGGAAGGCACATTTCACTGAGAGAAAACCGCAAAACAAATTGCCGGTGGTCAAAATACCGGGAATCAGGGACCGATTAACAGGAAGATAGTTTTGCAAGAATTGACTCACCTCCCTTCACTTTCTGATTCAATTCGACCCGGATTTCGGCATCAAGTGGTACGAGAACATCGATTCGGGAACCAAACTTGATCATGCCGAATCTTTCACCCATTCTGACTGAGTTTCCTTCCCGGATATTGCAGACGATTCTGCGAGCCAGAACGCCTGCAATTTGTTTGAAGACGACTTTTGCGTTCCCATTTTGAATGCCGATCACTGTATGCTCATTAACAAGCGAAGCCTCGGGCCGAAATGCCTGTTTGAACTCACCGCGAACATAATCGAAATATTCGATGCGACCGGACATGGGAATGCGGTTTATGTGCACATCGAAAACCGATAAGAAAATGCTAATCTTGTGAGCCCTGGAGCGGAGAAAAGAATTCTCCTCAACCTCGGAAACATCAATGACTTTGCCATCGCCGGGAGAGACTATGATTCCTTCCC
>JAUXJX010000456.1 GCA_030624545.1 Bacteroidota bacterium
ATGGCCCGAATTTTTGGGCAGCTTCTGCAATGGGAATCTCTTTGCTGCTAACGTAATTGGCTCCAAGTTTTTCAAGGAGATCGGAATTCCTATAAGGTGGAGTCTTGAGGCCAAATGCAGTAACTTGCAGCCCACGTTGCCGAAGGATCATTGCCGCCAGCAGGCCCAGGGTTCCTGCTCCCATCACGGCTGCTTTCCGAGGGCGCCAGACTTTTACACGCCGCTGGATCTCGTAGGCCTGCACAATCCCCTTTTCAGCAATGCTGATCGGCTCCATCAGCACCCCGATGTTCTTATGCCCGCTCGGTACTTTCACAATGTATTCCGGCTCATCAACGTAATATTCTGCCAAAAATCCGTGCCTAAGATTGATGCCGCGCTCGTAATAAACGTCATCGGTGGTCATATCATAGGTCCCGATCTGGTCGTAAAACGAGCTACCGGGACGACGAACCGTAGCGGCCACGTAGTCATCAACAGCAAGTTCTGTCACGTTCGACCCAACTTCCTCCACGACTCCAAAAGACTCGTGCCCAATGATGAGATAGTCATCTCCTGGTGGCGCGGCGCCATATTCGGCGGCGTTGATCTCTTTGTCCGTACCGTCCACGCCGACGCGCAGCACTTTGACAAGGACGCCTCTGCCGTTGGGAATTTCGGAAATACCCGGTCTTGGCACCTCCCGCAAATGTACCGAGTTCGGTTTACCGGGAATAACAGTGATTGCTTTCATTTTAGTTTACTCCTAATAGCTTCCCGCCATACTATCTCTTCAATGGGAAATCCCTTATTTTCCTTCAAAGACTCTATACCCCAGGGCTCCAGCGCAAGATTCGACTCAAGCACGACTCCGACAGTCGAAGCGTAACCACATGATTGGTCTTCCATACAAGCAATCAGCTCGACACAATTGGCGGCACAAGTGTCGCTCCGTCGGCGTGTTGGTAGCACCGGGTAATGAGTTTCAAGTGCTATCTCAAATCCTTGCCTTTTCGGATGAGCTATTTGACTTTGCCCTCCCTACGGACAATTTCTCTTTCCTTTTCCCGTGGCTTAAGCAGTTTTGCTACTAGTCCCGTCCAACCTGTCTGGTGCGAAGCTCCCACACCTCGACCGCTGTCTCCATGAAAATATTCGTAGAATAGAATATAATCTCGGAAGTGGGGATCGGTTTGGAATTTTTCATCATTGCCAAACACGGGCCTCGTTTCATTTTCGTCACGCAGAAAAATGCGGGCCAGTCTTCGTGAAAGTTCATCTGCGATTTCCTCAATCGTAAGATATTGGCCTGATCCCGTCGGACATTCTACTTTAAAATCATTTCCATAGTAGTGATGAAATTTTTGCAATGATTCGATGATTAGGAAATTCACTGGAAACCATATTGGTCCACGCCAGTTGGAATTCCCACCAAACAGACCAGAATCCGACTCCGCAGGCTGATATCGTACTGTGAAAAGATCACCATCTACATGAAACTCGTAAGGATTTTCGTGATGATGGCGTGACAATGCACGAATGCCATATTCTGAAAGAAACTCAGTTTCATCCAGCATCCGCTTAAGTAGTCTTTTCATCCGATGGCCTCGCAGGAGTGATAGTAGCCTACGCTCTCCAAGACCAGGCTCATACCAACGCGAAACCAAACCGGCCAAATCTGGCCGATATCCGAGAAACCACTCGAGACGTTGCCTAAATTGCGGCACCTTCTCCAGCATGTCTGGATCGAGAGTTTCTACGGCAAATAATGGGATCAAACCGACCATTGAGCGGACCTTCAAAGGAATGAGTTTGCCACTAGGACAATGCAAGACCTCGTAGAAGAATTCATCTTTGTCATGCCACAAATTGATGCCCTCATCACCAATGTTTGCCATCGCACCCGCTATATACAGAAAATGTTCGAAAAACTTTGTCGCTAAATCCTGGTAGACCGGTCTTTCTAACGCTAATTCCAGTGCAATGCGCATCATATTCAGGCAATACATGGCCATCCAGCTGGTGCCGTCAGCTTGTTCGATGTGGCCCCCCGTGGGCAACTTGGCGCTTCGATCAAAGATTCCGATATTGTCCATACCAAGAAAACCGCCTTGAAAAACGTTGTGTCCATGTTCGTCTTTGCGATTGACCCACCAGGTAAAATTCAGCAGCAATTTCTGAAATACTCGCTCGAGAAACTCAAGATCACCTTGTCCATCGTTCATTTTGCAATCAATGCTGTAAACCCTCCAGGTGGCCCATGCATGCACGGGTGGATTGACATCACCGAAAGCCCATTCATAGGCGGGGAGTTGGCCATTTGGATGCATATTCCACTCGCGGGTGAGAATGATAAGCTGCGCTTTTGCAAAACCAGGATCGACCAGAGCAAGCGGAATGCAATGAAACGCCATATCCCAGGCCGCGAACCAAGGATATTCCCACTTGTCCGGCATAGAAATACTGTCTGCATTATGGAGATGGACCCAGTTACTATTTCTCCCAGATAGACGCTCATGCGGTGGCGGTGGTTGGCCGGGGTCGCCCCTCAGCCATTGCGATACATCATAGTAATAAAATTGCTTTGTCCATAGCATCCCAGCGAAAGCCTGGCGCTGCACATTTTTAGCATCTTCATCCTTTATTTCCGATTGCAGCGCAGCATAGAATTCATCGGCTTCTCGATTTCGTGCTTTGAAAGAACTATTAAATCCGGCAAATGCGTCCATGAGTGATCTGTTGCTCAACCGCAAGCGAATGGAAGCCGATTTGCCAGCAGGAATTGTGACGGTGTATTTTGCTGCTGCTTTGGTGCCAGTTTTGTTCGGATTAACCGTCTCATTTAAACCCTTAACAACATAATCGTTGATACCATCTTTGAAATAACCTTGCACATTTTCGAGTCCTTGCAATCTTCCATAGTTCGTTTCGTTTTCGCAAAATAAAAGCTCAGGATCGACAACGCAATATAACCAGTATGTTACAAGAGCCGCCTGGAGGATTTCAATCAAGTTACTGTTGGATACCGACAAATGCGGTTAATGGTTATCGAGTAACAATGACCAGATAAA
>JAUXJX010000344.1 GCA_030624545.1 Bacteroidota bacterium
GATCTCGTCGGAAGAACGCTGGGTATCATCGGTGCGGGGCGCATTGGGGAGGCCCTTATGGAAAGATCTGTGGGCTGGAAAATGAGAATTTTGTATCATGAAATTGAAAGACGGCCGCAATTAGAAAAAAAATACAATGCCAAGTTGGTTGATTTGGATGAACTGCTTCGAGAATCGGATTTTGTCACGATTCACACAACCCTAACCGACAAAACGCGTCATTTAATCGGGATGCGAGAACTTGATCTGATGAAACCTTCAGCTTATCTGATTAACGCTGCCAGGGGTCCGATCGTCGATGAGAAGGCTTTGGTAATAGCCTTACGGGAGATGGAGATTGCCGGGGCGGCCTTGGATGTTTTTGAGAATGAACCTGACATGGAGCCAGGTTTAGCCGAATTGGACAATGTTGTGATCGTTCCTCATTTGGGCAGCGCAACCCTGGAGACAAGAAATAAGATGGCCGAGACCGCAGCGCTGAATATCATCAACTATTTGAATGGAGACCGGCCGTTATCGATTGTAAATCCCGAAGTATTGTGAAACATGTTCCTTTCCAACTATTTCAAGGACAACTTACCGAAGTTTGATTTGCTGGTGTTCGATGTAGATGGCGTATTGGTGGACACCAGCCGATCTTTCCCCTATGCCATTTCAAATGCCATCAAACAATATGGCAAAATCATGGGATATTCGGATTGGCGGGCTCCAACGTATGAAATGATTTCCGAATTCAAGTCGATGTCCGGCTTTAACAACGATTGGGATCTTGAAGAAGCCCTTGCCATTTTTTATCTTCAGGCCAGGATCCTGGCTAATTCCCTAAGTTTTCCTGAATATTTGAGTACGATAGACAAATTCGGCGGGGGTTTGTCCGGCGTTCATAATTGGATCTCCACCCTGCGCATTGCGGAAAGAAAGGAGATTCATGAAGTCTTTCAGCCGGATCTGATTCGCCATCTTGCCATGGAGCACTATGCCGGAGAAAAGTATTGTGAATCCTTTTATGGTATTTGTCCGCGGTTTGGCGTCAAAACGTGCGCACTCGAAAATGAAACGATTTTGGTTGACGTGAAATTGTTGCATCAACTTCCCATGACCAAGGGGATTTACACCGGTAGGAATGAAAAAGAATTTGAATTCGTCTCGCAAAGGCTTGGGAATCAATTCTGGCATCCTGAGTGTGTCGTTTGCGACAATGGGAAATCTTCGGTGAAGCCTGATCCGCTGCCTCTTTATTCTATGGCCAAAACGGGTGGGTCTAATGGCCTCATCTATATTGGGGATTCCAGGGATGATCGAATTACGATAGAGAGATTTCGGAAGGAATATCCTGAAATTTCGGCGGAATTTGTTCAGGTTTTGAATGGGGCTATGCCGTTTGATCATGAATTCTCATATGTGGAAGAAGTGAATGGTCTACTCAACTTTCTGGTAAAGAGGTTTGCTGAAAATCCCGTGCCGTCTTCATGATTGCCGGTAGCGTGAAACAATAGAATTGAGAGCATCGATATGCAAGTACGCTTTGATGACATAAAACATGCGCATACGAAGATCAAGAGTTATATCCACAGAACGCCGGTTCTGACTTCCAGGATCTTAAACTCGATAGCCGGGGCCCGCCTCTTTTTCAAATGCGAAAACTTCCAGAAATCCGGGGCATTTAAATTCCGTGGCGCCATGAATGCCGTGCTCTCGCTCAGTGAGGAAGATGCCCGCACTGGTGTCATAACCCATTCTTCCGGGAACCATGCCGGCGCCCTGGCCCTGGCAGCAAAAACTCGAAATATTCCCGCATTCATCGTAATGCCAGAGAATGCTTCTGAGGTAAAAGAGGCGGCCGTGCGAGACTATGGTGGAAGGATCATTCACTGCGGCCTTACTCTTGCATCAAGGGAAGAGGTTGCTGACAAGGTTCTGAAAGATTCAGGCGGCACACTGATCCATCCCTATAATGATGAGAGGATCATAGCCGGACAGGGCACAGCAGCGCTGGAATTGGTGGAGGAGGTCGGCACTCTGGATGCGATACTCGCACCGGTTAGCGGCGGCGGCTTACTTAGTGGAACTGTGCTGGCAGCTAAGGGTTTTGATGAAAACATCCGCGTCTATGGCTGTGAGCCGGAGCAAGCGGATGACGCCTACAGATCATTTCAAGCAGGCAAGTTGATACCGGCAGAGAGTCCGGATTCGATTGCCGACGGTTTGCGGGCATCTTTGGGAGATAAGACATTTCAAATCATCAAAAAGGAGGTCGACGGGATTTTTCTCGTAAGCGAGCGGCAAATTATCGAGGCAATGCGATTGATTTGGGAAAGAATGAAGATTATCGTGGAACCCTCCGGCGCTGCCTCTTTTGCCGCCCTTCTCCTTTCCCGTCCGGAACTGTCGGGTAAGCGGATCGGTATCATTCTCTCAGGCGGGAACGTGGATTTGAGCTCGCTGCCGTTTTAGATAATCAGTCCTATCCAAAATAGAAAAGCCTCAAATGCTGAGGCTTCTTGTGCCGAAGGGGAGACTCGAACTCCCACGGGCATACGCCCACTAGACCCTGAACCTAGCGTGTCTGCCAATTCCACCACTTCGGCTTGTCTAAAGCAGTAGTAAATATAAATGCAATGTGTTGGAATGTCAACAGTTTCATATCCGGACCACCCCGGTAAGTCACTCGGACTCCGGCTCCCTACAGTGCAAAGTCTTTGAAGCCGAAAGAGGTTGAAATACTCCCTCCCGTTCTCTGATCTAATCTCAAACAGTGCCTTGCATGAATTGTTTCCATCTGAAACAGATTCCACAAATGTAACAACCTGTCTCATCTTGACATGTCTATATCTACTTGTTTTTCCAAGCACTTAGATCATAGATCATATTACGGTATGTGATTTGCCTATCTAAGTTAAAAAAAGGAGGGAGGACAAGAGATGTATATGTCCAGGAGCTTGTTGTTTGGCAGCAAAAGGAATCAAGTTTCATATTATCCCCTCATAAGTGTTATACTCACGGCGGATTGTTCACTCCCCATAACCGAGCAATGTCTCTGTTCTTTCAGCGATCTGCAATATCCGAAAGATAAGCTCGAATTCCTCCTAATTCTGCCTCCACAGCACCCATATCCAAGATCATTTGATTCAATTCCACGATTAAAGATGATCCAATTTGATGCGGCATTGGGTTGGAGTGAAGAGAATGCAAAGCTGGAAGGATTTTCACTTGCAAGGGGTGAATATACTCAGTTTTTGGATGCTTCCCTCACTATCAAGCCACTTTGGCTGGCAAATGCGCTGGAGTTCTGTGTCGATTTTCACCCCATCGGTGTGAGAGGGGAAATTGACCATAACGGCGCTTCCCATTTGAATCAACAGGATCAATTCAACGGCTCGAATGGCCGCCGAATTCTGGATGGTTTGTATAATCGAAATGAGCTTACCAAATATTTGGCAAATGGAAATACAACCTATTTTGAATCTCCCCAGGACTCCGATAAAGTTGTGACAATTTCGGAGCCGATGGCAGCATCCTTCGGCAATGGCACAAATGGCATGTCGTTAGGCCGGTACGTATTTGATCGTATTGGACGGATGACAACAAGACGCAAATTCGCTAATAACCACTCCTGACGATCGAGATGGAAATGGAAACACAGAGACTAGCTCATCCTCACGTTCATACAAGAAAGGACTGGCGTGAGCGTCTGTTCCCGCGAAAA
>JAUXJX010000121.1 GCA_030624545.1 Bacteroidota bacterium
ACACTTGACGGCGGAGGCGGCAACGGCCGAGACAATTGATCGCGCGAGGGCGGTCGAGCGTACCGCGATAACGATCGATCCGGCCGTTTACGACGCCTATGTGGGCCGGTATGCGCGTGGATCGGGACAGGTGATCGCAATCGTAAAGGAAAACGGGAAATTGATTTTGGCTTCGCCCGGGCTGCCCAAAATCGAATTGCTGGCGGCATCGCAAACAAGGTTCTTTCAAAATTATGATGAAGACAAATTATCCTTTCACGTGGATGATTCCAGCAAAGCATTCTACCTGGTCATTCACCGCGGCAATCGAGAGATTCGTTACGACAGAGTCCTGAAGGTAACTCGAGACGTCTTTCGCGAATATACAGGCAATTATTACTCTGATGAGCTGGATGTGGCTTACAAGCTTTTCATTGAGGACGGTCAGTTTTTTGTCAAGGTGGGGAATACCCCCAAAATCCAATCGGACATAATTAAGAAAGATGTGCTCGTGTGCCGGGGAAATAAGGCAAATGTTGAACGAAATGCTTTCGGGAATATCGTGGGCTTTCGGTTGGATGCCGGCCGGGTACAGAATTTGAAGTTTGTAAGGAAGTGAGAAAAGTTTAGTTGCTTCTGAACACGGAGCCCCGACAAATTCGGAGCCTAGGGGCCACATTGAGCGTCGATAAGGTCGGGGTCACCCTTCGACGGAGTCTATCCTGAAAGGAGTGAAGGGCTCAGGATGGACGATAGAATATTATGAAAACGAAACCACTGGATTCTAGCTCATTCCTTCATAACCGCGTCGTTCTCGCCGGCATGATGGGAAGCGGAAAATCCACTGTAGGCAAGCTCATTGCAGAGCATTTGGGCTGGGAATTTGTCGATACTGATTCCATAATCGAGGAGCGAACCGGGAATTCGATCCGGGAGATTTTTGAGCAGCATGGTGAAACCCATTTTCGCGCTCTCGAAAAGGAACTGGTTCGTGAGCTTCAATCCAAGAAAAATTGCGTCATTGCAACCGGGGGCGGCATGCTCATTCCTGGAGAAAATCGAACGGCACTCGTCAAGGATTCACTTGTGGTTCATCTCAACGCGAGCATAGAAACGCTCATGCACCGGCTGGAGGATACATCCAAGCGCCCCCTTCTTGGGAACAATCGCGAAGCAAAGTTGCAAAAAATCTACGACGAAAGAAAATCAATCTATGAGGGTCTTCCTGTCCAGATCACCACAGACGGTAAAACGGCAGACCAGATCGTTCAAGAAATCTTGATTCAATTGATGAAAACTCACAACGTTCTCTATTCCGGGGAATACTACGTTCACTCAGGCTTCAACCTGGTTTCTGTCCTGGCTGATTTGATGAAGGAAAGCAATCTGGCTTCGCCAATTGTGATCCTGGCCGACAAGCAACTCTGGAATCTGTGCGGCAGTTGGTGGTTGCGGGAGTTGGAAAGTCATACCGGAGGGAAATTCGAATTCATAAAGATCCCACTTCCCGGCGACGAAAGCACCAAATCCACGGAGACTGTGGTCAGCCTATGGGAACAACTCATCGAGAAAGAACTGCAGCGCAGCAGCGGCATGGTCGTCCTCGGCGGCGGCGTGTTGGGTGACGTGGGCGGATTTGTCGCTTCGACTTTGCTGCGAGGCATTCCACTGTTCCAGGTTCCGACTACCTTGTTGGCGCAGATCGATGCCGCCATCGGAGGGAAGACCGGGATCAATGTTAAATCAACCAAAAACATGGTTGGGAGCTTCTATCCTGCCAACCACACATTGATAGACCCGCTTTTTCTCCTGACTCAATCCCGGCGTGAATTTAGCTGCGGTCTGGCAGAAATGATCAAAGCGGCGGTGTTGGCAGATGCGAACTTTTTCGAGTTCTTAGAAGATAACGTGAGCACCCTCATGCGCCGCAGGCTGGATGTTTTGCTGGCTGCCGTCGAGGGGGCGGCAAAAATCAAGCTCGAAATTGTCGCGGAAGACCTTCTCGATAGAACCGGCCGCCGGGCTTTACTAAATCTCGGCCATACCCTGGGACATGCCCTGGAATCTGTCAGCGAATTCGACCTGCGCCACGGAGAAGCAGTGGCGATTGGGATGGTCCTCGCAACGAGATTGGCAGTCAAACTCGGCCATTGTGAACCATCAGTATTGAAACGGCTCATTTCTTTGTTGGAATCTGCCGGACTTCCCACCACCGTCCCGGAATATCCCATCGAACCGATTCTGGCAAAGGTCAAGCTGGACAAAAAGCGCTCACACCATGTATTGCAATTTGTTATTCCTACTGAAATCGGCCAGGCGAAATTGCTGCCTCTTGGATATGATAAGCTGCAGCTTGCGTTTGAGGATTAGAAATGCTATTATAACCACAGATTGCACGGATTTTCACGGATAAAAGCCCACGAATATGGTGATTTGTACGGAATAATCGAAAGAGATGAAAGGACACTAAATGAACCCTCTTTTGGAACGTATTTCAGTTGATCCAAACGTATGCTTTGGCAAGCCTTGCATTCGTGGGACGAGAATATGGGTATCGCTATTACTTGACTTTCTTGCCAATGGCATGAGCATTGAGGAAATTCTGGAAGAATATCCTCAACTTACCGAGGAAGATATTCGTGCTGCTATCGCTTACGGTGCGGAGATGTCTCGAGAGCGCTACATTGAAATTCTATCTGGCGGAAATGAATGAACTTTAAGCTTGATGAAAATTTTGGAACTCGTGCCCAACAAATCTTTGCGGATACGGACCATGGAGTGAAGACTGTTCGCGACCAGGGGTTACAGGGTAGCTCAGACCGGAAACTTTACGAATTATGTTGCTCTGAGAAGTATTGTTTGGTCACGTTGGACCTGGATTTTTCCGATGTAACTCGGTTTCCACCCAGTAATTCAAGCGGTATCGTAGTCTTTCGAATGCCAAAGAATCCCAGCCTTCCGTTATTTGAACAACAGGCTCGTCAATTTTTGCAGGCACTAAAGACTTCTCCCATAGAAAACAATCTCTGGATCGTCGAAGCTCGGCGGATTCGCATTCATCAATCTGAGGATTCCTCATAGCTTTTCAGATCGGCATAGAAACGAGGGCTGATACCGGAAAATTAATGACCAAGAAACAACTTCACATACTCGTCCTGCACGGCCCCAACTTAAACCTCCTCGGCGAAAGAGAGCCGGATATTTACGGCAAGACCACCCTTGAGGAAATCAATACCGAGCTAGTCCAGACTGGCAAAGACCAGGGTGCGGAAGTCAAGTGTTTTCAATCCAATCATGAAGGCCAACTGGTGGATTGGCTGCACGAGTATCGCAGTTGGGCGGATGGCGTCATCATCAATCCTGGCGCGCTGACCCATTATGGCTTATCTCTTCACGACGCGATTACTGCAGTTGCCAAACCTGCAATTGAGGTTCATCTCTCCAACATATACGAGCGGGAAGTTTGGCGACGGAAGTCCGTCATCGCGGCGGCCTGCAAAGGAGTGATTGCTGGATTGGGGCCGGATGGATACTTTAAGGCGTTGAAACAGGTCCTCAAAATACTTCGCAGTGATTAATGAACCATTCAACACCGTCTGTTGTGTTCGGCGTCTTTTTGGCCTGTCCGCCGCCAGGCGGGTGTTTTTCAGTGTTTGAATCTTTGGAATCAATTTCCCCGTCAGTTAACCTCAAAATAATAGATGTAAATTCGTTCGAATGAAAGGAGCGACCGGATGGCAAGAAAGCGCACTCCAACCCGCAGGGAGTTCATCCGCGATGCAGGATTGGGCCTCGGTGGGGTAACCCTCGGATATGGCTTGTTACGCGTTAACGGCTGCAGCTCCATAGAGGATTTTGACACAATCATCGAAAATGCAATGGCCTTCGATGGCATGGGAAATCCTCCCATTGATGCAGATATAGGCATTAATGAGGGGCGTATTGCAGAGATAGGCAACCTCTCCAGCCGAGGCGCGTCCACACGCCTCTCCGCAAAAGGATATGCCGTGGCGCCCGGTTTTATCGACATCCATTCGCACACCGATTACGAACTGTTGATCGACCCGAAGGCTGAAAGCAAAATCCGACAGGGCGTGACCACGGAAGTACTGGGTCAGGATGGCGGCTCGGTGGCTCCTCTTACAGAGAGAGCAAGGGAACAGCTCAACGAAAGATACATGGCGGACCATGGAATCCCAATCGATTGGCTGGACTTCGCCGGTTTCTACAAGCGCCTTCGGGAGAATGGCACAGCCGTCAATTGGCTTACCATGGTCGGGCAGGGAACGCTGCGGGCACATGTAGTTGGATATGATGATCGACCTGCGACGGATGACGAAATCAAAGAGATGCAGCGTTTGGCTTTAGAATGCATCGGACAAGGTGTGTGGGGCATCTCTTCCGGTTTGGAATACACGCCGGGCAGCTATGCCAGCACGGAGGAAATCGTCAAAGTCTGCTCGGTATTCAAGGACAAAGCAGCGATCTACTCAACTCATATGCGCAACGAAGACGATGAAGTCGAAGAGGCCCTGCAGGAGGCGATTACCATTGCACGATCTGCCGGAATCGGTTTTCAGGTTGCCCACCTCAAAGCGCAGGGGAAGCGCAACTGGCATCGAGCTCCCAAGATTTTGAAAATGCTGGAAGATGCCAGGGAATCCGGCATGCAGGTGGCGGCGGACCGTTACCCCTATGAAGCCTACAGCACCGGTCTGTCCTCACTATTTCCGCTGTGGAGCCGGGAGGGCGGCACGAAAAAATTTCTGGAACGCTTGGAAGACGACGAGCAATTCCGAAAAATCCGCGTCGATGTGCAGGAAAAAATTGATAGGTTGGGCGAGTGGGATGCCGTGATGATCAGCAGCTTGCGGTTGGAAAAGAATAAGTGGATGCTCGGCAAACGCATGACGGAGATTGCCCGGCAGTTGAACCAGGACGTCTTCGAATGTACGCGCCGTCTCGTCCTCGAAGAGGAGAACCGGGTTGGTATGTGTGGATTTGGTATGAGCGAGGAGAACACACGTTTGATCATCAAGCATCCGCTGGTTGCCATCGATTCTGACGGCGGCGCACGGGCCACCGAGGGGCCTCTAAGCGAAGGACATCCACATCCACGGAATTTCGGGACATTTCCCAGGGTGCTGGGGAAATATGCCCGCGACGAAAAGCTGTTCCCACTTGAAGAAGCGGTTCGCAAAATGACTTCGCTGCCCGCATCGATACTTGGACTGAAAGATCGAGGGATGCTCAGGAAAGGCGCATTCGCGGATTTGGTGATTTTTGATCCCGACAAAGTCGCCGATCAGGCCACCTTTGAGAATCCCAAGCAATATCCCGTGGGGATACCTTACGTGATGGTGAATGGGGAGTTCGTTATTTTCCAAGGAGAGCATACGGGGAAGTTGTCGGGTCGAGTTTTATTGAAAGCTTAACCACTCAACCTCCCGCAGGTTCTTGAAAGAATAGGTCTGAAATAATAAATCCCGACCGCCCGGCTATTACGGCGGTTGCTTTAGTGCCTCCTATCCCTGCGTTTCACTTTCCCCTTCACATTATGGATGTTGACGCCGCCGGACCCGTCTTCGGCGATCACCACATCTTGATCAACGGCGCTGATGTCAATTGAGCCCGACCCGTCTCTCACGTAGACGCTGCCCGTAACCTGCCTGACCAATATACCGCCGGAGTTGTCATCGATGTCGAGATCGCCGTCGATGTCTCTAACTCTAAGATCTCCCGAGTTATCGTCTATCCGGACATTGCCCACTACACCTTCGATAATGAGACTTCCGGAACCGTCGTCGAACTCAAGGTTGCCGTCGATATCTGTGATATCAGCACTTCCGGAGCCGTCATAAATCGTTACCTCACCCTTGATCTTGTCAATCTCGATTTCGCCCGAACCATCATCAACGAAGAGATCCATTTCATAGGGAACTCTCACCGTCAAATCGATACGGGCGCTTCTGTTCTTGCCAAAGAATGAGAAGAATGAACGGGAGTGATTCAAATTGCTCTCCAGGACGGCTCTCTTTCCGCGCTTTTTTAAAGAAAGACTAACATAATCCTCGAGAAAATCCTCAAACTCCCGTCTGCTCATGCCTTTGCTGATAATCTCTGCTGTTACCTCAATGTCTTTTAAGCCCTCCACTCCTTGTACCCTGAGAAAGCCGGCTCCGCAGTCAATCTCCAGGATGCTAATCCCGCTGGCATCCAGTTCCAGATGCCGGGTCTCATCGTGAGCGAAGGCGGAAATGGTCGCGAAGAAGAACATGACCGCAATCAGACTAAGTGTTTTCATTATGTACCTCCCAAGTTTTGTTTGGGTATTGCATAAAAATTAACCACAGAGTTCACAGAGATATTTTTTAGAATCAATGAGTTAAACAACCCCGATTCTTTCTCCCCTCTGTACTCTCTCAAATGATGAACCTTTTTATACCGTCCTTTAGCCGTTCCACATAGAAATTCATCAGCAACCCCACTTTTTTGCCGATTGCCCTTAATAATCCGACTGGTAATA
>JAUXJX010000300.1 GCA_030624545.1 Bacteroidota bacterium
ACCAACCAGCGCAATACTCTCATTGAATGATTCCCTTCATCTAACCTGTTTTCGCTTTGAGAAAAGTCATTTTTTTAATAACACTTTGATTTTCAAGGATTAATATTTTTCGCTTTTTCTCTGTGAACTCTGTGGTGAATAATTCACGCTAATTATCCGCTCATCTCTGATGCTATAACTCACCCGTCTCGCATATTTCTAAGAATTGGCATTCGTCTTCGCAGAGATTGCAGTTCTCCGCATCTCCCGGGGTATGTTGGTATGCCCGGAATGCGTTTAAGAAATCCCTTGCGCTCCCGTCCCCTGACATAATAAACTGGACAAAATACAGAAGTTGTTTACCAGTTCGACTGCTCACCAAGTGCTCAATTTTGCAGGCGTCAATCTCTGCCTGTTCCGGCTCTACACGGAGTACTTCGCTGAAGAATTTGATGATGATCTGACGCTTGGCCACCACTACCCGGACGGTATGTTTCCCTTTCTCCGATGGATGAATGAACTTATTATGATCCTCTTCGATGTAGCCCCGCACTTTCAAATGCTTCAGGGTGATTGAGGCGCTGCCTTTGGTTATGTTCAAGTACCTCGCCACATCTGTCACACGGCAATAGCCATGCCTGGAGAGCAGGGCGTCTACCGCCATCAAATGGTGAGCGATGCTGTGAGTAATCTCGTTCTGTTCGAATTCTTTCCATACTTCCATAGCGAATTCCTTTTTTAACTTGGTGGTCTTAAGTAATCGATCGGTATTTGATAACCACAACCTTTGTTATATTAGCCAAACAGATGTTTCTATGATAATACATATCCGAGTACCTGTCAACAAGAAATCAACGAATTTGTTGAGGAGTGAATTTTTTTCGAAAAGCGCGCTGCAAAATGACATTTTGATCCTGGAAAATCTGGATCTCCGCAGGGTTCCGGCGGGCCGCTACCAGCTCGTCTGGCTGCCCATGAAGCTGGTTGCACCGGATGGAGCCCCGGTTCGAGCCGTATTGACAAAAGATTAAGGAGCTTTCTCGCCAGTTGTGATCCTGCCCAGGCAAAATTTCGTGACTTGCCACTATTATTAACTAAATCATTATTAATGAACAACTTATCTCTAATTCCGGGGGAGACACTTGACTTTGCCGTAATTTTGTTATATATTGCTAATAATTCATAAGTTAACAGCACTTGCGGGCACTATGACTGAGACAAATAACAATCTTTTTCTGAATTACTCCGAAGCCAATTTGATCACCTATAAGAAGACGCCCAAGGTGCGGCTTCTGATGGTTGGCCACCAGGAGTTTCTGGATTTCGAAATGCAGGGCAGTTTCTGTATTACGGACAAAGAAGGCAATCAGTTAGTCGAGGACTTTGCTTCCCACCAGAAATGGCGCGCGCAAGTGGATGCATTTGCCCCCTCAACCTACCAATACATCCTGTTTGTTGTGGAAGTGTTGAGCGAACAAGAGGCAGATGAGATTTCCGAGGACTTGAAAGCAAAGGGATACGAGGCTTGGCATCGGCAATGCGGCTATAAGATTGAATTAAAAAGAGGCCACGGTTTGTTCGAGAATTATCGCTATCGGGTGTTTATCGGGCCCGTGCCCAATAAGCAAACTGCCCGGGGAATCCAAACCGAATTGCTCGGCATTTATCGCAGCCAGATCATGAAAGTGCCGTACCTCCCAGCCCGGGGTTACCTGGAGATCACAGATCTTCAAGTGGCAAGTTCTCACAAGGGTGTTCGCCATCTTCGCGTGGAGCCAACAGAAAAGGACAGCACAATTACCGTTTTTGGTATCCTCAACCAGGGCAAATATGTGCCCTATACTTTTCATCATGCAATAGAATTTCACATCGCAGACGATGGTCGGCTGTTTCTTGTTGGAGAGATGGATGTTGACGAATACGTGATCGGAGTGGTAACGGCTATGTTCGATCCGGATTATCCGGAGGAGTTTCTCAAGGCTTCCATTGTCGCTTATCACAGTGCCGTTCTCTCCAACCTTGGCATGATTCATTTCAATGAGCCTTACGATTATTGCCGCTCACAGCACTGCTTCGAGTTTGAATGGCAAGACAAGGTTGATCCCAAGATCAAGAAGATTATGAAGGCGGTGGGCGGGAAGTTCTTATTGAAGAATAGAATCATCTGTGACGCCCGCCAGCATCCCTTGTGTGGAGGCCATACCGAGCATATCAATTTGATTATGAACCGGAGCAAAATCCATGCGGATTCGGGCCGTTACGATATTGAAGATACCAAGAACATGAAGCTGCCCAAGAATTTGAGCAACGAAACGGATGCGGAAGAATGGATATCCTCTCGCCCCAGCGTATTATGCAATTATCGTGATAACGGAGTAGAGGGCGATTATGATCGCTACCGTCAAGATTTCCGCTGGGTGGTCGAATTGTCGCGACTGGAATTGGATCAGATTGTGCGACGGAAGACAGAGGAGGATATTGGCGTCATATTCGATATCGTGCCTCTCCGACGGGGGGGATCCGGACGCTTGCTTGAAGTCGAGGTGTTAGGAAGCCACAAGAACGTTCTGTTGATGGACGAGCAGGACATTCGGTCAACCTTGTCAGAGACGGTTCTTCCCAGCAGCCTGTTTCGTATTGAAACTGAGTTGGGCGTGGATGGCGCACCATCGAATTTCATTTTTAGCGGGGCCGGCAAAGGGCATGGAGTTGGGATGTGCCAGGCGGGTGCGGTCGCAATTGCACATCGCGGCTATGATTTTCTGGCAATTCTCAAACATTATTTCGGACAGGTGGAACTTGTTTCCGAATTTCCGAGTGAATCAAAAGAAAAAAAATAGGATGTGCTGACGATGATTGACGATTTAGCGGTTTCTCTTGATGAATTGAAAGAACGTGTTGGTCAGCTAAGGGGGTATCTTTGAGGTTGACAAACTAGACTCCGAAGTCTCTCGTCTCGAGGAGGCAACCGGAAAATCCGATTTCTGGGATAACAGCCAAAGGGCACAGGAAACTCTCCAGAACCTTAGCCAGCTAAAGGAGAAACTGGAACGGTTTAGACGCCTCGAAGCACAGCGGATAGATCTGGAAGAGTTCATTGAGCTGAGCCGCGAGGGTGAAGACGGAGAGCTGATCGCAGAGCTGCAAGACGGCATTACAAAGCTGCGGAATGATGTCTCCAATCTTGAAACGGAGATCATGCTCGGCGGTAAAGATGATCGCAAAGATGCCATCCTTACCATTCATCCCGGGGCAGGTGGAACAGAAGCCCAGGACTGGGCGGAAATGCTTCTACGCATGTACAGCCGTTGGCTGGAAAAGAGAGGGTTCCAGTTCCACATCATGGATCTCCAGGATGGGGAGGAGGCGGGAATTAAGAGTGTTACTTTGGAAGTGAAGGGCGAATTTGTCTATGGCTATCTGAAAGCCGAGGCGGGCGTTCATCGCCTCGTGCGAATCTCTCCATTCGACGCCAACAGCCGTCGACATACGTCCTTCGCATCTGTCTTCGTCTATCCTGAAGTTGAGGCAAGCCTGGATATTGAGATCAATCCGAAAGACTTACGCACTGACACGTACAGGGCGAGCGGTGCAGGTGGACAGCACGTCAACAAGACGGATTCAGCCGTGCGAATAACCCATATTCCAACGGGCATCGTCGTGCAATGCCAAACCGAGCGGTCTCAACACATGAATCGTGAGAGCGCCATGAAGATCTTGCTGGCGCGGCTTTATCAGAAACAGAAGGAAGAGGAAGCGTAAAAGCGTTCCGAAATCGATAAGAAAAAAAAGGATATTGCCTGGGGCAGTCAAATCCGTTCCTATGTCTTTCATCCCTATAATATGGTAAAAGATCACCGGACCGGCGTGGAAACAGGTAATGTACAGGCGGTAATGGATGGAGAATTGGACGAGTTTGTCAATGGCTATCTTGCCAGGAAATAATACTCGCCTTCAATGTTCAGTCTACTGCCCAGGATGATCGAGAAATCCCATTAATCTGTCGTCGCTATCATC
>JAUXJX010000363.1 GCA_030624545.1 Bacteroidota bacterium
ACCAATCAATGCCGGGAGGTGGAAGATTGGTTTTCCTTTTATGCAAACCATTTCAAATGTCCCATAGTCGGGATCAATCCTCCCAGGTACCTGGATGAGGTGGGAAAGGAAGAAATTGCGCTGGTGGTTCAGCAATTCAAAAGAATGATCCCCGCCTGCGAGAAGGTCTCGGGAAACAAATTCGATCTCGACCGCTTCAAGCAAGTCTTAAGATTAAGTTCCGAAGCAACGTTACTGTGGCAAAAGGCATTGAACACGGCAAAGGCCTCGCCGCCTCCCCTCAGTTTTTTTGACGGCACTATTCACATGGGCCCAATTGTGGTATTGAGGGGAACACAGGAGGCCAGGGATTATTACCAGGCCCTCTCAACCGAATTGGGAGGATATGTCAGCCAGGGCGTCGGCATCCTGGACCATGAGGACTGCCGTATCTTTTGGGATGGCATGCCCATTTGGGGAAAACTGCGGACGCTAGCGGATCTCTTTCTGCAAAACAATGCTGCCGTGGTTTGTTCTACCTATTGCAACAGTTGGATTTTTGAGAATTTCGATGAGAAAAACCCTTTTGAATCCAGCGCCATAGCCTACACCCAGATCTTCATCAACAGAAGTGAAAAGGCAAAGATGGACATGCTGAAATCGTGGATCGATGAATTCAGCATCGACGGCGTCATTTTTCATGATGCCAAGACCTGTTTCAACAACAGCAATGCCCGTTTTGGTATGCCGCTGCGCCTGAGAGAAGAAACCGGCATTCCAACGTTAGTCGTGGAAGGAGATTTATGCGATCTGCGCTTTTTCTCCGAAGGACAAACCATTAGCAAAATAGAGACCTTTGTTGAACAGATAGCAGCACACAAAGCTTTTCAACATTAACCAGAAAAAGCACCGATAGGCAGCATCATGGGTAAAGAACTAACTAAAGTCGGCGTCGTCGGTTTGGGGCCGGTGGGTATGATTTTGTCGGTCCATCTAAAGGAAGCCGGGCACGAAGTTTCCATCTGCGACATGGACAAAATCAAAATCAACATGATCCAGAGGGAGGGCATTCGCCTTGAGGGAATTCTGAACAAGCACTCCTATTTCAAGCATGTCTATACCCGGATTGCCGAGCTCGAAGAACAGAAACTGGATCTCTTAATTTTTTCCGTTAAGACCCACCAGATGGCAGCCTGTCTGGAAGAGGCAGCCGTCCTTAAAAGTGATGATCTGTTTGTTCTCAGCGCTCAAAATGGCATCGACGTCGAGCAGTTCCTTGGCAACGTTTTTGGTGATGCAAAAACCCTGCGCATGGTTGTCAATTTTGCCGGCAACCTGAACGCCCCCAATGTGGTGAAGGTTACCTTCTTTAGCCCTCCCAATTATGTTGCATCCATTGATGACAGCCACGAGGAGATTGCCAGACAATTCGCGGGTTGGCTAAATGGCGTGGAACTGGAGACAAAAGTCGTCAATTCTTTTGAGATCCTGAAAAGAATCTGGGAAAAGACCATCCTCAACGCCTCACTAAGCGCCCTATGCGGGATCGGCAAGCTCACCATGAAGGAGGCAATGGAGATGCCCGATACCGTCGAAATAATAGAGCAAGTCATCCAGGAGGCAACCGAGGTAGCGGCGGCGGAGAAGATCGTGTTCGAAGACGCCTTTATTCGGAAATGCCTGCGTTATTTGAAAAAGGCGGGCAGCCATTTTCCCTCTCTGGCGGTCGATCTGATGAACAACAGGCCCACCGAAATCGATCATTTCAATGGCAAGATTGTCGAGTATGGCAGAAAGCACTATATTCGTACTTCCCTGAATCTCGCCTTCACCAACATGGTTAAGGCCATAACCCACAAGAATTTACTCACACAATTGGCGACTACGGCCGGCGGAAGGAATGACAAGCACGTCGATCTCAAAATCCCACCGCGCAAAATGAAAAAAGTTTCTCAAAATGGGGATTTTTTCCTGGGCGTCGACCTGGGCTCGGCCTACATCAAATTCACCGTAATTGATGAGGCGGGCAACCCGGTCTTTCAGACGTCGCTTAAGACCGTTAGCCGAGACCGGATAGCCGTGAAGCACGTGCTCCGGGCTATTCAATCCGATTTTTCCATCAAGCACAGTTGTGCCACGGGCTACGGCAGAAGACAATTTCCCGATGCGGAGATTATCAAGACAGAGGTGATTTGCGCCGCGGCGGGTGGTTCCAGTTATTATCCGGGCGCTAAGAACATCATCGATATTGGCGGGGAGGACATTAAGGTTATTCGCTGTGACGACAACAACAACGTAGAGAATTTCTACCTGAACAACAAATGCGCAGCAGGCACGGGCTCATTTATTACCGAAATCGCAGAGAGAGCCGGAATCGAAACCTCAGACATGAGCAATCTCGCGGCTAAATCTCAATTCTCCAAAGAGCTCAACAGCTTTTGTACCGTTTTTGCCAAAACGGAAATCATGGGCTGGCTCTTCGACGGCATTTCCATTGAGGACATCACGCGGGGGATTTACATTTCCATTGCCAATAGAGTGGCGAAACTCAGGGTTGACCTGTCCGTTCCCATCTACCTGGTCGGCGGCGTCATCGCGCACCACCCCCATCTTAAGAATATGCTCAGTGAACAATTCAAACATGACGCAGAGATCATTGAAAATCCGATTTACGTTGTTTCCCTCGGCGCCGCATTGATAGCAAAAAAAAATTATCAGGACAGTTTGAATACGGTCAAAGAAGTAGAAACTAGTTCAGTAAGTAACTAGATTGGGTATGAGACATAGAGTATAAGGTATAAGTAAGAAGGATCTCTACCAATCGCTAATTGCCAATATATTTGTACCTTAAGCCCCACATCTCGGCGACCTCTGCGGTTTAGTTATTGAGAGAGTGTGGCATAATGTATAAGGTCAGAACTCACCTTGACCTCTTATACCCTATACCCAGACGTCTGCGGTTAACCAGACACGCTTATTAGAATAACCTTTCCCAATGAACCGCTAACGGAGAACAAAATGTATTCCTGGCAAATGAATAGCCCCAAAGAGCCGTGTCAGGTGGTGGAAAAGGTGGCGCCGGCCTTAAGTGAAGGCGAAGTGCTGCTGAAGGTCACCGGCTGCGGAGTTTGTCATACCGATATAAGTTTTTGGTATTATGGCGTGAAGACGCGCCATGAGCTGCCCCTCACACTCGGACATGAGATCAGCGGCACGGTCATCGACGGCGAGCGGGAATGGATTGACAAAAAAGTGGTCGTTCCTGCAATTTTGCCCTGCGGCGATTGTGCCTTCTGTACGAATGGAAGAAGCAATATTTGCCGCAGACAATTAATGCCTGGCAATGACTTCGATGGCGGTTTCGCTTCACATGTCATCGTTCCTGCCAAATTCTTATGTCCGGTTTCCGATGGGCTGCTCGAAAAATATTCATTGGAGCAGCTTTCCGTGGTCGCCGATGCCGTTTCAACTCCGTACCAGGCCATAGAAAAATCGGAATTGCAGGCTGGCGACCTGGCTCCTGTCATTGGTGTTGGCGGTATCGGCATCTATGCAGCTCAGATTGCCAGGGCCCTG
>JAUXJX010000207.1 GCA_030624545.1 Bacteroidota bacterium
ACTAGCCTGGATAATTCATTAACCACAGAGAACACAGAGATTAAGTTGTTGTATTTGTTTTTTCTCTGTGAACTCTGTGGTGAATAATTCAGCCTGACAAAAAGAGGAGAGCATGTCAAGTACAAATGAAAAATGGAAACATCAATATAGCGACAAAATAGTAGATGCCGACACGGCCATGAAGTGCGCAAAAAACGGCCAGAGGATTTTCGTCGGATCCGGAGCCTCCGAACCGCAGGCCCTTGTGACTGCCCTTACCCGGCGCGGCGCCGAATTGGCGGATCTGGAGATCGTTCACATCATGACCCTGGGTACGGCCCCTTATGCTGAAAAAGGATATGACGACATATTCCGGCACAATGCTCTTTTTGTCGGTACCAATGTACGAGAAGCTGTGGCGGAGGGCCGGGCCGACTACACGCCCATATTTCTTTCCGAAATTCCCCGTCTGTTTCGAACCCGAGCCATGCCTCTTGACATCGCATTAATTCAAGTGAGCCCGCCTGACGAGCATGGCTTCTGCAGTTATGGCGTCTCGGTCGACATCGTGAAGTCAGCCGCCGAAAGCGCCGAAGTGGTCATTGCCGAAGTGAATTCCCACATGCCCCGGACGCTGGGGGACAGCTTCATTCACGTCAAGCAAATCGATTACCTCGTAGAGAATCAATCGGAGCTTATTGAATCGGTACCCGCGGAACCTGGCAAGGTTGCCATGCAAATTGGGCGGCACGTGGTGCGTCTGATCGATGATGGTTCCACCCTTCAACTTGGCATCGGAACGATTCCGAACGCCGTCCTCAAATACCTGGGCGAGAGCAAGAATCTTGGCATCCATACCGAGATGCTGTCTGATGGAATCGTCGATCTGATTGAGAGTGGCGTCGTCAACTGTTCACAGAAGACCCTGTTAGTGGGAAAAGTAGTCGTCAGCTTCATCATGGGTACGAGAAGATTGTATGATTATGTGGACAACAATCCAATCTTCGAATTCCGACCGGTGGAGTTTACCAACGATCCGTTCACCATTGCCCGCAATGAAAAAATGGTTGCGATCAACTCGGCCATAGAGGTCGATCTGACCGGACAAGTCTGCTCGGATAGCATGGGCCAAACATTCTACAGCGGCATTGGCGGACAAGTCGATTTTATCCGTGGCGCCAGCCATTCCAAAGGAGGCAAGCCGATCATTGTCATTCCCTCTACGGCGAAGGGTGGACGGGTGTCACGAATTGTACTACAGTTGCAGCAGGGAGCCGGGGTGGTTACCACTCGCGGCGATGTCCATTATATCGTTACGGAATACGGCATTGCTGAACTTTGGGGCAAGAATGTCCGTGAAAGGGCTCTTTCTCTTATTTCTATTGCGCATCCAAAATTTCGGACCCAGTTGCTGGAAGATGCCAAGAAGCGTAATCTGCTTTACGAAGACCAGATTCTCTTACCTACCACGCTATATCCGGAAAAATGGGAGACAGATGAAGTGCTGCGCGACGGCACGCGAGTGTTTGTCCGTCCGGTTAAAACCACCGATGAGCCGCTACTGAAAGAGATGTTTTATTCCAGCTCGGAGGATACCATCCATCAACGATTCTTCCTATCGGTTAGTGCCATGCCTCATACAAAACTGCAAGAGTGGGCTAATGTTGATTACGAAAATGAGATGTGCGTGGTCGTTTCGCTCAAGGAGAAAAAGAGAAAACGCCTGGTAGCCATGGCAAGTTATATGAAAAATCAGGCAAACCAGATGGCGGATGTGGCCTTCCTGGTCCATGATGATTTCCAAAACCGGGGCATCGGCACGCTGCTTCTTAAACATTTGATTCGAATTGCTGAGGCCAATGGCATTTTGGGCTTCACCGCTGATGTGCTTCCGGAAAATCGCCATATGCTGAATATCTTTCACAAAAGCGGCTGCGAAATCAATGCAAGTCTCGAGGATGGTATTTACCGCGTTAAGTTTCGCTTCGAAACCGCGAAGAAAGCTGGCGGATCCGAGGAGACCGTTTCAGAACCTGGCAATGTATAACCAGCTTGAATTATTAACCGCAGAGGTCGCTGAGGACGCAGAGATTCCTTAAACCAGCATCCTAAGAGCCGACACCACCACCGTCGGCGTATCGAAGGGCAAATTCATGAGAACCCTCTACTTAGTCTCCGTATTCACACATATCCTATCCGCAATAATCTGGATTGGTGGGATGTTTTTTCTTGCCCTTGTGGTCGGTCCTATAGTGCGCAGGCAGGGGAGCGGGGGATTGTTCGTGCAGCTCGTTCGCGAAGCAGGCGTTCGATTTCGTTTGATTGGATGGACCTGTCTGCTAATGTTGCTATTGACGGGGATCTTTCAGTTGGTCTACCGCGGTTACGGTTGGGCAGACCTATGGAGCGGGCCGCTTTGGCAAAGTCAGTTTGGCAAAGTGCTCGCCTTGAAGCTTGTTGCAGTCGGAATTATCTTTTTGCTCAGCGCATTGCATGACTTTTCAATTGGGCCGCGAGCGACCGTCTTGATGCAAGAGAATCCTGAATCTCGCGAAGCCAAATCCATGCGGCGATTGGCCAGCTGGATCGGCAGGATCAATATGCTCCTGGCCCTTTTCGTGCTGTTTTTGGCCCTCATGTTGATTCGTGGCCTTCCATAGTAAAGGCGACTGGTTGACCCGGCATCAAAGCCAACCTTCCTTTCAATTCTTGGATCGAAAAACAAAAGTCATTGCGTTTAGAGGCTTTGCGAGAGATTTTTGTGTATAATCAAGATTAATAGATTCCAATGAAGCCAGATATTATCGATCACGACCAAATTTGATTACAGAAGCCAAAACATCTTTACCCATCCGCCGATGGCCTGCTATACTAATTGCAGCTCTTGCGGGCATCGCACTAATCGTGATATGGATCTTACCTGACTTTTCCGCGCAGCAGAGAATTCTCAATTCTGTTATCTCGCTAATCATCACCTTGGCCCTGCTTCTTTTGTGGGCCCTTTTGTTTTCACGCTTGCGTTGGAAAATTCGTGTTTTGATATTATCCATCGCGTTGGTAAAAGTAAGCCTTCTTATTTCGTTGGTTCAGATTCGCGGCGTGAGCGGCGATTTATTGCCTATCCTGGGATGGAGCTGGACCGCCAAACCGGGCGAGAACCTTGGGCCGGCTGCAAGCATGATTGCAGATCCCTCATCCCGTGAGGAACCAGCCAAAGTTTTGGCTTTTGGTCCGGGTTACCCGCAATTCCTCGGCCCGGACAGGAATGCAACCGTTCGTGGTATCAAATTGGAGCGGGACTGGGAAGCCCATCCGCCCGCGTTTCTCTGGCGCCGCCCAATCGGCGCAGGATGGTCGGGTTTCGCCGTGCTTGGAGAATACGCCATCACCCAGGAGCAACGCGGTGATGAGGAAATGGTTGTCTGCTATGACCTGTTGAGCGGCGAAATCCTGTGGGCCCACTCCGACGTTGCCGGGTACGAAAGCTCAGTGACGGGCGACGGGCCCCGCGCCACGCCGACCATCAATGCAGGTCGAGTTTATACATTTGGCGGGACCGGCATTCTGAATTGTCTCGATCTAACCACCGGCCATCGAATTTGGTCCAAAAATACCCTCACTGATAATAATGCCGAAAATGTGACATGGGGAGCAAGTTGCTCACCCTTGCTTGTGGATAGCCTCGTGGTCGTAAGCGCCGGCGGCTCAAATGGGAAATCGCTGGTAGCCTATCACATGGATACGGGCGAATTCATCTGGGGCGGTGGCAGTGATCCGGCGGCTTACAGCTCTCCTCTTATTGCCACTTTGGCCGGAACTCCACAGATCATCATATTCAACGACGCAAGCGTTTCGGCGCACAATCCACAGGACGGGAAACTGCTTTGGCGGCAGCCTTGGCCAAGCGAAGGGGAGAATGTGGTGCAGCCCGTGCCGCTGCCAGGAGACAGGGTCTTGGTCTCGGCCGGCTACGGCATCGGAACTAAGCTTTTTCAGATTGAGAAGAAAGAAGCAGGCAGCTTCTCCGTAAACCTTGTCTGGGAATCCCGCGGCCTGAAAGCCAAATTTGCGAATGTCGTGCATAAGGATGGATTCATCTACGGCCTCGACAACGGCAATCAGGTTTGTCTCGATCTTTCTGATGGCAAGCGAAAATGGAAGCGCGGCCGATACGGACACGGCCAGGTGATCCTTGTGGATGATTTGCTTCTTGTGATGTCAGAAAAAGGGGATGTGGTCTTGGTGGAGCCCAATCCGGAATCGCATATAGAGCTTGGGCGGTTCAAAGCTTTTAGTAGCAAGACTTGGAACTCTCCGGCGCTGGCAGGGAAATATCTTCTGGTTCGCAATAATAAGGAAGCGGCGTGTTATGAGTTGGGGGTGGGGGAGTGAATGAGATCGAAGAACACGACGTCATAGACTAGATTTCCTCAGCTTCATGTTGACTTCCTGACTCAATTTCCTTATCGTATGTAAACTAACGGGATGAAGCGTGTGATCAACGAACAGCCACAGAGGCACAAAGAGCACAGAGTCCTAATATCTCTGTGTCCTCTGTGACTCCGTGGCCTAAAGAATTATCCAAATGAAGGCCAAATCTATGATACAAGTAAAGGTTATCATTCTTCTTGCATCCTTGGCACTTTTGCTCCACTCATGCAGCAAAAACGAAGCGACCACACAGGAGGAGGCCGGCGCAGGCACAAGAATCCTCAACGCCGCTTTCGTCTGCGTCGACAAAGTCTATAATTCCGAGCTGATGGCCCCCTACGACATCTTACAGCACACGGTCTATCGAGATTCCAGCAACTACATCCGCTGTTTTATTGTCACGCCGGATGGCAGAACATTCAGGACGTCAGAGGGAATCACAATTACCCCGCATTATTCTTTTGAGAATTGTCCTCCTGTGG
>JAUXJX010000180.1 GCA_030624545.1 Bacteroidota bacterium
ACTATGGCCAGCTTCAGGTGATATTCGAAGATGGCTCGGTCGGATGGTACGAATCCGGTTGGGGCCCCATGATGAGCGAAACCGCCTATTTTGTGAAAGATGCCATCGGTCCAAACGGAAGCGTCAGCATGGTTGAACCGGAACGCGACGGTAAAACCGACTCGGCCGACATTGATTCACACACCAAAACCAACCGCCTTCTAAGACATCATGCAGATCTGGACGACAGCGGTAATTTTGTGAAACAGGATATCTGCATCGATACGAGTGATGAACCTGATCATCAGGAGTTGTGCAACCGGGAGCAAGCCTTTTTTTTGCGCGCAATTCAAGAAGATCTGGATTTATCGGACCATTTGCAGGACGCCATAAACAGTCTGCGAATCGTGCTCGCTGCCGATGAGTCGGTACGGACCGGGCAAGTTGTCAGGTTGCAAAAGCCAGTGATCTAAAGTGAGCTAAAGGTGAAATCAAAAATATATTCTTTTTGGGCGCTTTTTTTACAGGCGTTGTCAAAGCGAGAAGCAGGTGGCGAGCGAGTCTTTAACTTTAGTTCACTTTAGTCACGTACAACTTTAGTCACTTTCATTAATAAGGAAGGGAGCCCCTGGTTGAATAGGAAAGTCTATTTTCAGCTAAGCGGAATGATGTTTTTGGAGTTCTTTATCTGGGGCGCATGGTTTGTGACGTTGGGGACATACCTCGGGAGCATTGGCTTCTCAGGCAGCCAGGTCGGCTACACCTACCTGATGAACAATATCGCTGCGATTATCTCACCCTTTTTTGTTGGCATGATCGCCGACAGATATTTTTCTTCTGAAAAAGTTATGGGGATCTTGCATTTCGTTGGCGGCATCGTCATGTTTTTCGCTTCAGGCATCACGAACGTCTGGCCTCTAATTGTGGGACTCCTGCTCTACAATTTGTGCTACATGCCGACTCTCGCTTTGGTCAACGCGGTTTCTTTCAACCAAATGGAAAGACCCGACAAGCAATTTCCGAAGGTCCGCGTTTGGGGCACCATCGGCTGGATCGTCGCCGGTTTGGTGATCACGTTTATTCAATTCAACTTCTACCGGGAGGTTGAAGCTAGCTCAGTACCGATGAGAATGGCTGCCGTTGCCTCAATTCTGATGGGTCTCTATTCTTTCACTTTGCCGAAGACACCGCCCAAAAATGTTGGAAAGGACGTTAGAATTGGCGATATCTTCGGCGTGAAGGCTCTACGTCTGCTCAAGGAGCGGTCCTTCTTTATTTTCGCGCTTTGTTCGCTTCTGATCTCCATACCCCTTGCCTTCTACTACAACTTCACAAACATGTTTCTCAACGATTTGGGCATGGAGGGTGTTGCCGGAAAACAGACAATGGGCCAGATGTCGGAAGTAATTTTTATGATATTGATGCCCTGGTTTTTCATCCGCCTCGGGGTCAAAAAAATGCTCCTGATTGGCATGTCTGCCTGGGTGCTTCGCTATGCGCTATTCGCCAGTGGCGATTTCGGCGCCCTTGTCTGGATGCTCTATCTCGGTATTCTTCTCCACGGTGTCTGCTATGATTTTTTCTTTGTCACGGGTCAGATTTATGTGGACAACAAAGCGGAAAAGGAGATTCGCGCCAGCGCGCAAGGATTCATAGCCCTGCTCACCTATGGCGTTGGTCTTGGGCTTGGCTCCTTCCTCTCTGGAAAGATGGTTGATATGTTCACCGCAAGTGGCACCAAAGACTGGACAGCGATCTGGTGGGTGCCGTGCATTTTCGCAGGACTGGTTATGGTCTTATTTGGCCTGCTTTTTAAGGAGAACAGAGTGTCTAAAGGAGAAGGTGACTAAAGTGACTAGAGTTGAAAGTGACTAAAGTTGAGGGCGGATATTATTTTGGAGAATAAAGATTTTGCAAAGGTGCTTGAAAAAAGGACCCGGAAATTTGCTGTAGCCATAATCACATTGTCCACGTAATTACCAAAGAATCCTGAAGGTATCGTAGTAAGAACTCAGGTAACCAAATCTGGAACCTCAATCGGAGCCAATTATCGAGAGGCAAATAGAGCAAGGAGCAAGGCGGATTTCAAAAATAAGATCAAGATATGCGAAGGTGAAGCGAGCGAAACTCAATACTGGCTGCATATCATTATCGACCTGGAATGGGTAGGAGAGGAAAAACTTAGGCCTCTATATGAAGAATGCAGCGAGTTGCTTGCCATCTTCACCTCTATAGGCAAACATGAATAAGCAATTTCCCTGGAGCACAATAGCGTGTTTGAGTTAAGCTCACTTTAGTCACTTATAACTTTAGTCACTTTAAATGATGTCCATTAGCAGAAGAAAATTCCTCAAAGGCACCCTGGCGGCGACGGCGGCAATTACCATTGTTCCCCGCCACGTGTTGGGAGGCTCTGGCTGGTTGCCGCCAAGCGATCAACTGACAAAAGCCGTGATCGGTGTGGGCGATATGGGACGCTGGCATATCAGAAATATGGTGGGCAGGTTACTGGCAGTTTGCGATGTGGATGAAGATCATCTCAAGGCTGCAATTGAACTCGGCGGGCAGGGAGTTATTGGCTATAAAGATTTTCGTGAGGTTCTGGAGCGGCCGGATATCGATATCGTCGCAATTGCCACTCCCCCTCACTGGCATGCACTGATGTCCGTTGCGGCGGCGAAAGCGGGTAAGGATATCTGGTGCGAGAAGCCGATGACTCGAACAATCGGTGAGGGTCAAAAAGTGATCGAGGCCGTTCAGAAAAACGGACGGATATTCCGCATTAACACATGGTTTAGATTTCAAAGTCGATTCTATGGTTGCGGAACCACTGTCAAGCCTCTGAAAAAACTAGTCAACAGTCGGATGTTGGGCTGGCCATTGCAGGTGACGATCAGCGGTAACACGGGTTTCTCATGGAAATTCTTTTGGAGCGGCAAGAGCAACCTTGTCCCGGAGTGGATACCTCAGAATCTTGATTACGACATGTGGCTTGGCCCTGCGCCCTACAAAGCATACAATCGGCACCGGGTACATCAATCATTCCGTGGTTATTGGGATTACGACGGCGGCGGTTTGGGAGACATGGGACAGCACTTCCTGGATCCGATACAATATATTCTTGGCAAGGATAATACCAGCCCCATCGAAATTGAGGCGGATGCACCGCAACAACATCCGGACGCAGTCGGATCCTGGCGTCGCATCGAGATGAAATACGCCGATGGCTGCAAGATTATTCTGGATGGGGAGACAAAGGAAGATGAAGTTCCTTTCATCGAGGGTCCTGAAGGAAAGTTATACAAAGGTTTCAAATCGGACATCCCCAATCTGAAGGAAAGATTGGCGGCCTTTCCTGAGCCCGAGGCGCAATTGACCGATTTCTTGGAAGCCGTCAGAACGCGGCGGAAATTCGCGCTGAATGAGGAAAACGCGCATCGTTCCGCCACTTTGGTGAATCTTGGCAAGATCGCCGTGCGGCTGGGCAGAAAACTCTATTTTGATCCGGAAAAGCAGCGATTCAAAGGCGATGAAGCGGCGAATCGCCTCATCAATCAACCGATGCGAGCGCCATGGCATTTGTAGGTTCAATAATTAGAGCCGGATTTCCCTCCAATGTGCGACTGATTTTCCTCGCCGGTTATCTCTCGCTAATTGGCGGATGTTCGGTTTCGCCGGCGCCCGATTCATTCCCGCATAAACCTCAACTCAGATCTGCGATCATCGATCTGGTTTCGCAACTGCCTGCCAGCGATGCGCAAGACAGTGAACGAATCAACGCCGCGATAGTCAGGTGGGGACCTGCAGGAATCAGAGAGATAAGCAAAATGCTCCTGCCTCCGGGAGTGGGAGATGATACAAAATTTCGCCTGGCGTTGAGCGGGCTCGCCAAATATGTCACCAGGGCGGGCGCAGAAGCGGAGCGAGTCCTATTTGCGAATGCGATCACTGCTGTGCTGGAATCCGAGTCGGAGACGGAGGTCCAGTCTTTCTTAATTCGACAGCTCCAGTTTGCCGGCAAAGGAGAATCGGTTGCCGCCCTTGGCAAATATGTCCTTGCTGAAAGGCTTGCCGGGCCTGCCGTGCAAGCGCTGCTGATAATAGGCTCACCGGAATCGGAAGCCGAATTGCTTCAGGCATTACCGCACGCGGAGGGCCAAAACCGGGTCGCGGTTATCCAGGCCCTTGGCGAATTGCGCAGCGCGGCCTCGGCACAACAGCTCTTGCAGGACACGGAAAGCAAAGATCCGAATATTCACATGGCGGCCCTTTATGCGGTTGCCAATATGGGAGATCCGTCTGCCGGCGAGGCGTTAGCCAGGGCCATGGGTGAGACGAGGGGCAATCAAAGAGCGAACGCTGCATCGTTTTACCTGCTGTTTGCGCGGCGGCTTTCCGAAACCGGTCATGTGGATCAATGCATAGAGATTTGTCGCAGCCTCCTGGAGAATCAGGGTGCCGGTCATCCGGTCCATGTTCGGACAGCGGCGCTGGGCACACTCGTTTCCGTTTTGGCTGAAGATGCTCTCCCCGATCTCCTCGCGGCAACGGATAGTAATGATGATGAGCTCATTGCCGCCGCTTTGGAACTTGCTCATCGCATTTCAGGTGAAGCAGCTACACAGAGGTGGATCGAAAAGATGGAGATGGCTTCGCCGGCAGTTCGGGCACGAATTATGGACATGCTTGGTCGACGAGGCGATGGAACAGCGCTCCCTGCCGTATTAGCGGCGCTGAAGGACGAGGACCAGGCGGTGAGACTAGCTTCTATTCAAGCAGCGGCTCGTCTTGGCGGTAACGATGCTTTGCCTTCTATTCTCGAAGTACTGAAATCTTCAGGCCGGCCTGACGAAATCAATGCAGTAAAGGAAGTCTTGATTCGTTATAAAGGTGAGCAAGTATTATCCTCCATTGCCGAATCCCTTTCCGAAGGTTATTCCCAGGCTCAAGTGGCACTGCTTGAGATCCTGGCTGCGCGCCATGCAAAAGAGCATCTGGATGAGGTTTTCTCGCTAACAAATTCTGATGATCCCTCCGTTCGATTGGCTGCAATCAGGGCGCTTGAATATCTCGCCGGTGAAGACGATTTAACCGGAATGGTTGAGCTGCTTCTGCATGCTGAAGAGGGCCCTGAGAAATCGGTAGTTCAAAGGATCATTGTCGCGGTCGCAAAAAACAGTTCTGCGCCGGAGC
>JAUXJX010000228.1 GCA_030624545.1 Bacteroidota bacterium
CGCCATGGGAATGCGTGTGCAGCGGAAGAAAATGGACGCCATTGCCAGTAATCTGGCCAATCTCGAAACAACCCGCACCGAAAGCGGGGAACCCTACAGGCGCAAGGTTGTGACGGTTGAACAGGGTGATAAGGCGAGAACCTTCAGGCAGGTCCTTTCGCGAGCGAATGCTAAGTTGCACGTCACCAATCCGAAGCATATGCAAGGCGTCCATGAGATAGGCACGTATGAAGACGCCGGAGCACCCGTTGAAGCACGTGTGGAGGAAGTGCAGAATAACGCCTTTAGAACAGTGTACGATCCGGAGCATCCGGATTCTGATGCAGAAGGTTATGTCCGGGTTCCGAATGTCAATCTCGTGGCCGAGATGGTTGACATGATCGTGGCTTCGCGTGCATATGAGGCCAACGCCACGGTTCTGGAAGCCAACAAATCCATGGCAAAGAAGGCGCTGGAAATTTAGCCGATGCCCGATTCAGCAATATTCGCATGAATGAACCAAGGGAGCTCTAGAATGAAAATTCCATCCGAATATTTGCAAAACCAAATACCGGAGAACGCAAAGCCGGTTCGACAGACTCAAGAAACCGAAAAGCAGGCCTTCAAACAAGTATTGGACAGTCGAAGCAAGGAGCGTCCCCAGCAGCCGAAGGGCGATGAATTGCGTCCGGAATTTAGCCAGGCAAGCAATCGAATCCTATCCACGGCAGAGAAAGATATTATTTTGCAATTGTTTTCTGAATCTGAGCTTACGAGAAACAAAACCTATGACAGCCTGGGGAAGGAATCGAAGGTGGATATTTCCATAGGCAAAAGCATAGACATTCAAGGATAGGAAGAAATCATGGTTGACAAAATCTCCGGTCTCAGCCCGGAACTGGTTCCGAAGCAAAGTATAAAGGGTTCATCAAAATCAGACTCTGGAGAGGGCGACTTTCTCTCCACGTTGAATGGATTTATGGCAGATGTGAACAATCTGCAGAAGCAGGCGGGTGAATCGATCAATCAGCTTGCAAGCGGTGATGTGAGCAACATCCATGATGTGATGGTTGCAGTTGAAAAGGCAGCCGTAAGTTTCGAACTCATGATGGAGATTCGAAACAAGGTTATTGAAGCATACCAGGAAGTTATGAGAACTCAATTGTAGCATACAGGACACTGACTATCGATGGACTGGAAAAAATACTGGGAACAAATTAAAAACACGTTTGCAAGCCTGGACAGGCGCCAGAGAATCTTTGTTCTGCTCGGCGGGTTATTGACTGCCGGGGTCATTTCTGCACTGGCGGTATTTGCCACCAAGACGCAGTATGGCGTATTGTTTGGCGGACTGGATGCGGCAGAAGCAGGATTGATCACAGCAAAGCTGAATGAAGACAATGTTAAGTATCGCCTTGAGAATGGCGGAACGACAATCTTAGTGCCTAAATCGAAAGTCTATGATTTGCGCCTGCAATTGGCCTCACAGGGATTGCCTCAGGCGGGCAGTATTGGCTACGAAATCTTTGACAGAAACAACATCGGCTCGACAGATTTCATTCAGAAAGTGAATTACCGGCGTGCCATGGAAGGAGAACTCGGTCGTACCATAACGACAATGGACAAGATCAAATCTGTCAGGGTGCATTTGGTAGTGCCCGACGAGAAGCTGTTCGAAGCCGACCAGAAGGAGACAACGGCATCGATCACCTTGAGGCTAAAACCGGGACGCAGGCTTTCCCCTCGTGAATCGCAGGCAATTGCCAACCTGGTGGCGGCGAGTGTAGAGGGACTCTCGCCCGACAATGTGACAATCGTGGATTCACATGGCAACATCCTGTCGCAACCCCGGAAATCCAACTCTCTTCTCGGACTTTCCACAGATCAAGTAGAGTTACAGCATCGGATCGAAGAGTACTACATAGGAAAGGTTGAATCGATACTAGAAAGTGTGCTCGGCAGCGGCAGGTCGGCAGTTCAGGTTTCGGCGGACCTCAATTTCGATCAAGTTGAACGCACAAAAGAGCAATTCGACCCGGATAACTTCGTTATCATCAGCCAACAAAAGAGCTCACAGGTTGCCGAGGCAGGCCAGGGGACCAGCCCGGACAAGACGGATAATGTAATCACCAATTATGAGACCAATAAAACCGTTGAGCACATCGTAGAACAGGTGGGCAATGTCAAACGCCTTTCCGTGGCGGTTATGGTTGATGGCAAATACCAGCTTCCGCCGGGCGCGGCCGAAGATGCGGCGCCGCAATTTGTGCCTCTGAGCGCGACTGAGTTGGATCAGCTCTCCGATATTGTGAAAAAAACGGTAGGTTTTTCGGCACTGAGACAAGACGAAGTAAGCGTCGTCAACATGCCTTTCGATCGAACTTCCCTGCAGGCCGATTTGGTCGCCATGAATGACATGGAAAGAGGAGACTTCTGGCGGACCTGGGCAGCCCGGGTGGTTTATGGTGTCATCATCATGCTCATAGGATTTGGGCTTTGGAAATTCGGAAAATCATTCCAAACGATTCTGACCCCCCGGACAAGAGCGCCCAGTCTGTCGCTGCATGCCGGCGCAGATGGCGAGCCGATTAATTTCGAACTCTCGTCTGACATAAAAAACAACGCGCGGCTGCAACAGACTATTTCGAGCCTCACACGCGAAAAGCCCGATGAGGCGGCGAAACTGCTAAAGGCGTGGCTGGTCGAGGGTTCACATGAATGAACTCAGCAGTGAATTCGTGGCCCTTGACAGCCTAACCGGCTCCCAGAAGGCGGCAATTCTGATGGTTGCCATAGGGCCGGATGCGGCCTCGCAAATGCTGAAAAACCTCAGCCAGGATGATGTTGAAGTAGTCACAACAGAGATTGCCAAACTGCGCAACATTCCTTCCAAACTGATCAATGAAGTCATTAATGAATATCACAAGATGATCCTGGCCCAGAATTACATTTCTGAAGGTGGATCGGATTACGCCGAGCAGCTCTTGGAAAAGGCCATGGGCAGCGAACAGTCTGCAAAAATCCTCAAGAAACTGGATAGTAAGGAAAAAGAGCAGCCCAAAGGATTCAAACGGCTATTAGACATCGACGTTGAACAGATCGTGAACTTTCTTGAAAAGGAACATCCGCAAACCATATCCGTCGTTCTCGCGCACATGGATATGAAAAAGGCGGTAACGATTTTTGAGGAGCTGCCGGAAGAACTTCAGGCGGATGTGGCCTACCGAATGGCCCGGCTCGATCGCATTTCCTCGCAGCTTGTTGAGGAGGTTGAAGAATATCTGGAGGCCCATTTCAAAGGACAATTCGACAAAGGATTGGGCAACGTCGATGGCCTGCGTGTTGTGGCAGATTTGCTGAATCTCTCGGGAAATCTCACCGAGAAGAATGTCATGGAAGGATTGGTGGAAAAGGATTCTGATCTCGCCACTGAGATTAAGAATCTCATGTTCGTTTTTGATGATCTTCTTCTGCTTGATGACCGCTCGATCCAACGAATTCTGAAGGAGGTCGATACCCAGGAACTTGGTATGGCGCTGAAGGGCGCAAGCGATGAAGTGAAGGAGAAGATTTTCAAAAATATGTCGGAGAGAGCGGAGACCATGTTGAGAGAGGAACTGGAATACATGGGTCCCATGCGCGTGAAGGATGTGGAGCAGGCCCAGAAAAGAGTCCTTACTATCGTTTCCAATCTCGAAGAAGGCGGCGATATCGTAATCCACAGGGAAGGGACGGAGTCCGATGTCATCCTATAACGTGCCGCTGGGAACGCGGGTTAAAGGAGCAAAACCGATGGATTCCGCACCGAGCTGGGAGGATTTCGGGCTTCAAATGAACCGGGATCCCGATGGCGGCAACCCGGTCGCCGAAGGACACGTAGCCACAGAAGTCCAGGAAGAGACCCTTGCCGGGCCGGCGTTCGAAAAAACCAGGCAGGAAGCCTATACGGTTGGATTTGCAGATGGAGAACGAAAAGGTCGTGAAGAAGGAATTGCAGAGACAACATCTGAGATTGAACCCAAATTGATGTTCCTGGACAAACTAATAAAGTCTGTGCAAGAAGAGAGAGAATCTTTCTTTCAGGAAAACGAACTGCATATCGTGAAGTTGGCCATTGAGATCGCTAAAAGAATCATTCAAACGGAGCTGCAGCAGAACCCGGAAATTCTTCTTTATGTGGTTCGCGAAGCCATGCGACGCGTAGGAGACAGCGGCCGCATCGTCGCACGCGTGCATCCTGAAGACCTGGGAATTGTGGACAGCGCGAGGGGGATTTTGGGCAACCAAATTTCCGCTTTTGCGGGGGTAGATTTCGTGTCTTCCGACGAGGTTGAAAGGGGCGGATGCGTCATCGATTCGGTTACCGGAATCGTGGATGCCCAGATGAATGTGCAATTGGAGCGAATTGAGGAAATCTTGCTGGAGGGCGTTGATGGCTGAAGCAACGACACCTGCCGGCCGGATATTCGAATATTACAAAAACCGGGTGCAAGAGATTGATCCCATCGTTCAACGTGGCGAGGTGTTGAACATAGTCGGCTCGATCATAGAATCACGTGGCCCCGCCGCAGCGCTGGGCGATCTCTGCTACGTCGCACCAGATACAAAGGAGCTTTGCTGAAAGTCGGAGGATGTTGGAAAAAGCGACAACCTTGTCCTGCTTA
>JAUXJX010000534.1 GCA_030624545.1 Bacteroidota bacterium
CCTGACCTGATCCCTGAGTTAGTGTTTGACCGAAACCTCTTTGCCCGTGCTGCTCGCCGTCATTTCGATCCGCCAGCTGGCGGATCGAAATCTTATAAGTTTCGATAATTCTAATATCTTAACATTATTTTAAGGAAAAGATTTCTCCTCTGCTTCGCTCCGTTCGAAATGACAATTAGTGAGTTTTATGTCAGACATTGGTCAAGCGGAAGAGGGGTTATCCTCTGCCGCGATATCTAATCGGCCCCTGCAATGAAAAACATCGAAATCAAAGCGAAGTATCCGAATCTAAAACGAGCTGAAGAGATAGCGGTGCGGCTGGGCGCGCAATTCCAATGGCGGAAGAAACAGCTTGATACCTACTTCAAAGTGCCCAATGGGCGGTTGAAATTGCGCGAGGCGGAAGGGGAGTCCGCCGAGCTCATCGGCTATTTCCGGCCGGACGTAGATGAATCCAAAGAAAGCCGTTATGAGATCGTTTCCCTGGAGCATGGTGAGGAGCTAAGAAGAATACTCGGCGCTTCCCTGGGCGTGGTGGCTGTCGTTTCGAAGACGCGAACACTTTATTTGCATGCGAATGTCCGTATCCACCTTGACGAAGTGGATGGCCTTGGAAACTTCGTGGAATTTGAGGGAGTGCTGGAGGAAGGCGAGGATGAGGGAAAAACGCGAAAGCTAATGGAAGACATGCAGGAGCAGTTTGAGATTACTCAGATCGATCTCATTGCCGTCTCGTATGGCGATCTTCTGCTGCAAGTTGATGGATTATGATGACAGTTCATGGCCGTTTTACAAATGAGTCCAGGTTAACCCGCGCATAGCTGCCAAAAATTCCGGTGCCTCCTTCCACATGGTCAACGATGGCTGGTATCTCGCCAGGCGACAATGTTGAGCCACGGGTCTGAATATCCCGGCTGCTGACAAAATCGAAGATGTTGTCGTCAACGGCATTAACACTGATGCGATTCGGGCCAAAGAAGATCAGGGCAATCCAAGGGAATGTGATCGTCAATGTTCCATCCTGATTTACATCAAAATTTCCTTCATTTATGAGTGGCGACTCGCTGACCCGATAATCCTCGAGATCATCCTCGTCATCGATAAGAAAATCATTGACAAAGGGGGTGAGCTGTTCGGGACGAGGATCCATGGATTCGGTGGAGAAAATAAAGATGTTCTGACGACCGGGGTAATAACTCCTCGTCACGGTAATCTCCAATTGTTCATCTGACTGGAAGACTAACGTGTCTGCACTTATGTTCACTATCGAAAAAGTGTCCGGAACCACTGTGGTCGAGCGAAGAATAAGATCAGAATTTGGCAGGGTGACAACGAGCTCGTAAGTTCTCCTTGGCAGAACCAATTCTTCTTTCTGATCCGGATAATATACGCCCCTCTCCGATTCCCGGTGGATATACTCCTTTTCGATCAAGCCATTCTTATCCAGCAACAGGATACTCACATTTGCGTTTGAAACTGCCTGCCTCTCGAAATCATAGGCCCTGCCAAAGGACACGGTTCGTGAAAGCCGTACGGTTGGCAGCGGCTCCAAGGCAAACAGATAAGCTTCGACAATAACCTCCGAAGCAAATTCGTCCTGCTCGTAGATGTCGCAACTAGAGAAGCAAGTCAAACAAATTAAAGAAATGAGTGATAGGCTTTTCTTCATTCCAGAATGATTGCTATTGATTGAGCATGTTTTCGGTTCACAGGCATTTCAAAAGTCCAGGGTAAAAGAGACATTGGGAATAATTGGCAGCATGCGAACGTCCTCCCGCAAAATCGGGTTTTCATCGAGATTGTAGCTGTAAAACCAGAGGTTTCTCCGAGAATATACGTTGATGATTTGCAGTTGAAGCTGGTAATCGCCGATGCCAAAAAAGGAGCCGAAGCGTATAAATCCGACGTCAAAACGGTGATAGCCAGGCAGCCTTGAAGCATTGAGATTACCAACGATGAAGGGAGCCTTGTCGACCGAAGCGGTGGGCGTTTGCACGTAGTAGCTACCCAGTACCGGCGTGTAAGCCTGCCCGGTCGCATAATTGAACACGGCAGTTGCCCGCCATTTCTTTGATAGACGATAATTCATTACGAGATTGACGTCATGGATGCGATCATACTTAGGCGGATAATAGCGATCATTGTTGTAGCTCGGGAACCGCCGTCGGCTTTTGCTCCAGGTATAGCCCAGGAAGCCAAAAAGCCGGCCCCGCTCTTTCTCCAGGTAAAACTCGACACCATACGCAAATCCCCTGCCGAATCGGAAGAGATCTTCGTAATCGAGACCTGCCGGATCGGGAATTCGCGGGTCCAACTCAAAAAGGTCGCGCATAGTTCGGTAGTAGAGCTCCACGTCGAAATGATAGCCTTCGCCCGGCCTGGTCTTGACGCCAAGGATAAACTGGTCTCCCCAGGAATGCGGCACGCCGTCATCGGTTGTGGGCCAGGTATCAAATCCGCTGAACGCTTCGTTTGTAATGAGAGTCAGGAATTGATAGTAACGGCCAAAGGCTGCCTGAATCAGCAAATCTTGACTGGAGATATGCTCAACTGAGAGCCTGGGTCCAAAGCGGAGATAATTACCTTCTGCCATAAAATTTCCCCGCAGGCCTCCCTTTATGAGCCACCGCACATTGGGCCGCCAGCTCTCCTGGACGTAGATCGATC
>JAUXJX010000144.1 GCA_030624545.1 Bacteroidota bacterium
CCCACCTTCTTCACTTTGGCGTGCAGGATGGGTCCGGCCATATTTTGAGCCACGTCCGTCATACCCGCTGTGACTGTACCATCATCATTTACCTGAAGCCAGGTGTGAGCGTCCACATCATAATGCAATTTCTTCAAGATCACACAACCTCGGATTTCTTCGCGGTCAGACATTGCTTCTGTTCCTCCTCACCGTTCTGACATCTCTGAACTAAAAGTACATTACATGATCTGCATTCAAGGCGAGGTCAATGATGCTGGTTGCGCCCAGAACTTCAACTCCCTCGATCAGATCGTCCATGGTTATGTCCCATAACTCCATGCTCTGCTGACAAACCCGCAACTTGACTTCCGCATCCTGAGCCTGATCCAACAGCGTCTTAAGCGTCACATCGCTGTCTTTTTTCAATTGAACCTTATCCGCCTCTCCCTTCTTGAGTTGATTTGTGCCGTTCATGGTGAACCAGACCATTACGTCCATTTCCATGGCAGCAGCAGCCATGGCATAGAATATAGGCGAATAGGTTCTTGTTGGTGTGTCAACACCGTGTGTCTGTATGACCAGTATTTTCTTTCCCTCAGGATCTTCCATAGGGGGTATCCCTTATTTTTCCTGATCAGCTAATCTGTCCATTGCGATAGTGTACAGGGTTTGGTAGGATCTGCCAGTACGATCAAATATCGTCTCTTCCATTCCCATTCGGAGTCTTCTGAGAGATGCTCATGCAGCTGTTCTTTGCTTGCGCTATGAGTGATCAATCTCAATTTTGTGGGATTATTCTCTTTATCCGTTTCAAGGATCTCGAGCAGAAGCCATTTCCCAGCTTTTTCCGCATACAACCGGGCCACATCTTTTAGGTCGAGAATATTGTTTTTATAGTCCGTCAAAAGGCTTCAACCTTTTTGAATCGAATCCGCAAAAGAGAGGATAGGCTGTATCCAATCCTCAGGCTCTACTCCGGGCGACTGGACTTTCTCTTGTGAATAAAAATTCTGAATCGTCTCTAGAAGCGCGGTCCCCGTGATTTCCGTTTGACGCAATGCTTTTTCAAATTCCGGCAGCTTGGTATGCGGGTAGAAGGTGAAATCGCCGGAAAGCGCGATGTCATCGATCCGGTTTTTCTTGATTCGAATCATGGCTCGGATGAGGCCGCCGTTCGCTTTGTGGCTCGTTTCCCCTACCCAGACATCGCTGTGGATTTTTACTGCTGGGCGGATGTGTCCCTCTTTTGAGTGGAGCCATTCATCGCTGGAGAACCTCGCGTCTAATTCTTCAATGCTGCGCATTTCGGCATCGGTAAATTCGCCCTCCTCGATTGTGTCCCGCAAAACCTCTTCGCTGAATTCAATATAGCGCTTCTTGACCTCTTGACGGTCTGGCCTGGTGCCCAGCTCCTTTTGCATCGTGGTCATGTACTCTTGCAGGCTTTGGTAGATCTTGTCACGGAATTTCTCATCGGGAACTTTGAGCACTTTGGCCATTAACTCAAAGTTGAAATCGAACATCAAACTGCTTACCAGAACCTCGGCGCTGCCAATTGCGGCGGCGCCCATGCCGCCAATTTTTTTGCCGGCTACTTGAATATCATTTATCGGACGAAAATATGCCTCTATGCCCAACGTTTTATATGTCTTTATGATCGGATAAGCATGCATTTTGAATCGCTCTTCCACCCGCATGGGGACGGAACCGGGCGAGAAAATCCATTGCGTGAATAACTGGTTCTCATCGAGGTAAACCGCGCCCCCGCCAACCTCTCTTCGTACGATCGGAATATTGTTCTGCATGCAAAAATCTACATCGACTTCTTTTTCCAAAACCTGGTTACAGCCGATGCAAACGTAAGGCTCCTTGGGACTCACGAGGATGATAGTATTAGGTGTTTCGGGGGCAAAGGCCTGCGCCACTCCATGATAAACCGTTTGAGAGCGCAGGTACGAGACGGCGCCAACATCTACCAAGCGGAGCGTCATTCACTTTCCATAATTCTTGGGTGGGTTAAGCAAGGCAAAACCATTCAAACTTCATCATTATTAAACACCGAACACACCAAATTCACCGAAAACATGAAATGCATTCAATAAATCATATTCGGTGTTTTTGGTGTTGAAAAAAACTTAGATAAACAGGCTCACATCGGAATCCGCGGCGTATTCCAAAAAGGTGGCGGCGCCTCCGATTTCACAGCCATCAATAAAATCCTCTCTCTTGAAACCAAAAACATCCATCGTCATCTGGCAGCCGATTAACCGGACGTTATCCATCTCTACACACATATCGCGAAGCTCTTCAACAGTCGCCACGCCCTTTTTCTTGAAGGTCTGCTTCATCAAGCCGGTTGCCATCGATTCGAAGCCCGGCACGTTGCTCATCAGCAAATTCGGGATGTTCCAGTTGATTTTCTGAAATCCGTCCGGACCGAATGGCATCTTCATCGGCATGGCCGGATTACCCATGGGCGAAACGGCTGCATCCAACTCCTTCTTGAGGAGCGGCAGGCCGTAAAAAGTGTGGAAAATGGCCACTTCCCACTCCATAGCGCCGGCGGCGCTTGCAAGAATGAAGGGCGGATATGCCCAGTCCAGCGTACCTTTACTTGAGATCAAAGCCAATCGGCGCGGTCCATTTTCTTTTGACATGGATCATCCTCCTTTTTGAATGCGTCAATGGGTTTTTCTAACGACAAACCGGTATAGGGATTCCTCCTCTTTCGCCTCAAGCAGTTCATGGCCCGTCTGGTTGGACCATGCTTGCATATCGGGAATGGCTCCCGGGTCGGTCGAAATCATTTCCAAAACGTCCCCTATTTCCATTTCCTTGATTTTCTTGCTTGTTTTCACAATGGGCATCGGGCAGAGCATTCCCTTACAATCCAGCGTCTCCTTAATGTCGTATTCCGCCATCTTTCCTCCTAGGACTTTTTTTGAATTAGAAAACGATGATAGTCATCATAGTATTGAACTTCCAGGACCGCATGCCCGGTCATTTTGCTCCAGGCCTGCATATCTAAATGAGAGCCCGGGTCATTGGAGAGCATTTCAATAATCTCTCCCGAACGTGATTGGGCAAGAGTATCCTGTAAATAGAATATTGGCAGGGGATCGTACATCCAACGACAGTCTATTTTTTTGCTAACAACAAGGACCATTGGGCTCGAAGTCAAAAGCGCCTCATAGATTTCTTTGATTTTAGTGATCCATACCCTTTGGTTTCTACGCCTTAGTTTTGATCAATATAAACATAAATCTCTGTGAAACAATCCAAAAATCGAATTTCTTTTCTGCAGCTTGCTGTTTGCCGATGCCGCTATGGCAAAAGTGAGGAACGTAATAGGTTGGTGTGCTTTTGGTGGGAAAAGGAATCAAAGGCAAGTCGTTGTGAGTATTCCTGGTCGTTCATCGGATTATTCGCCTGAAAATGTCGCCTAGCATAGGATGTCTAAGAGAATCCCCTAACGGTCGTGTGGCTCGCAATCCGCGAGAAATTGAGAGCGTCCAAGCTTGATCGAAGAGTAGCGGGACTGCCTGTAGGTCGCATACAGAATGTCACTGGTCAAAATGAATGCTAACCGCGTTCATCCGTAATGCATCCATCATATCCATATCCTTATCTTATGAATTGAAAACTAAAGCCCCGATTTCCGGCAGAATTGTAATGTCACGTTTCAACATATCATTCTCTGTAGAATGCCCACATGTCGAATGTGATGTGAAGACTGCAACCCTTATCCGGAAAAATATATCCAGACCAACCCGACAAGCGCCACAAGAAGAATTGATAACCGTACGTCCCATCGCTGCCAAAGAAGTCCGAATTTCGATCTGCCTGTTGTCGAGTAAGTCAGGTTTTTGAGCTTGTCTTCAGAAGGCGGCGGGGCGGTCAGGCTGACAATAATCAGCACAGCCGAACAGACCACAAACAAGAAGAAAGCGAAGTGCAAAAAGTTGATGTCCGCATACTCATACAAGAAACCACCAAGCCGGTCTTTGTTGATTTCGGCAACCAACCGTCCGATTCCAAAAACGAAGCCGGTAAGCAGGGAGGCCATGGCGCCACGGGCGTTCAATCTTCTAAAGAAAATACCCAGGAGGAAAACCGCCGCTATTGGCGGCGAGATATAGGCCTGTACGCTCTGCAAATATTGATACAATTGTCCGGAGATAGTTTTGATAAATGGGATCCACATCAGGCCGAAAACAACCAATACACCAGTCGCGATACGGCCGACCAACACCAATTGCCTTTCCGATGCTCCCGGATGCATTTTCTTGTAAATATCAAAAGTGATCAAGGTTGAGCAAGAGTTGAAAACCGAGGAAAGCGAACTCATGAGGGCGGCAAGCAGACCCGCGACAACCAGCCCGCGAAAACCGACCGGCAGAAGTGCGCCCACCAGGGCCGGCAGTGCCTGATCCGGCTGGGCAAGCTGCAGTTTGCCGCTTTGGGACAAACAATAGGCGATGACTCCGGGAATTACGAAGATAAACAGCGGCAAGATCTTCAAGTAACCGCCGAAAATTGTTCCCATACGGGCATCCTTTTCCCCTTTTGCTGAAAGAACACGTTGAACGATAAACTGATCGGTACACCAATACCAGACTCCCAGTATGGGCGCTCCAAACAGAATTCCTGTCCATGGAAAGTTTGGATCGGACATGGGCTGCCACACGTTAAAGAAACTGCTGCCTGCAATTTCATACATCGCTCCCCAACCACCTACAGCAATGAGACCGCTCACGGTTACCGTAACGGCGCCCCCGATCAGAACGAACATCTGCATCAAATCTGTGTAGAGAACGGCACGCAGGCCTCCAAGCATCGTATACAGGCCAGTTATCAGCACGACGATGATTGCTCCAGTCCAGAAGTCAATTCCCAGTAGTGTCTCAAAGACGATGCCGCCGGCGGCAATCGTGACGGAAATTTTTGTCAGGACGTACCCGACGATCGATATCCACGAAAGATACACCCGGGCCCCGGGCGAGTAGCGACGTTCCAGAAACTCCGGCATGGTGAAAACCTGGCTTTTCAGATAGAAGGGCACGAAAACCCAACCCAGGATCAGCAGGATAAGCGAAGCCAGAATTTCAAATTGTGCAACGGCCACGCCGCTTGCAGCACCGGTGCCTGCCAGCCCTACCAGGTGCTCGGATCCGATGTTCGAGGCGAAGAGTGATGCACCTATGACAAACCAGCCGGCATTTCTACCGGCGAGAAAATATCCGGCGGAAGTTCCCCTCGACGATTTTTCCCTCTCCGTGGCCCACCACGCGATCACAAAAACACAGATGAAATAGAGCGCGATAATAAAATAATCCAGCCCTTGGACTTGCTGGTGCATTTGTTGGTCTCCCTAAGGAATGGCTGTGCTTAACCCTACGACAGCATTAATGTGTATTCCCGCCTTCTCCGATTTTTTCGCTGATTCTGTGATGGGATATGGTTTCTCCGATCATGCTTCAGAATTCCTCGGATTTTCCTCTGTCCTATTCCCGATGATGTATCTTCGGATACGATTTAATTCATTTTCGTTGCGGACAATGTGTTCGTAATAATTGCGTTGCCATACTGGTTTGCCGGGTGTTTCTCGTATCTCGTTGATTTGTTTGGTCACCGTGGCTTTGAATGACCGAATAATGGTTGGTATCGAATGACGCGTCGGTTTCCCGAAATCTTCAAATGTTGGGGCACGGGGCTCTCCGTGCCCCTACCACGCGATTCAATCAAAATCAATATACCATGAAAATGATTTGGCATAACCACAAATGCATCGGTTACAACGTCATCACGGATGTCCTCGGTTTTCGTCCATTCCGAATAAACAATTATTCCAATGTCATTCAAATACATATGACCATCTACGACACGGCCAAAAATACAATCTTTCTTGTGTGCACAAATCGTAACATAATATGCCCCCGGCCGCGAATAATCATATCCTTTCAATCGAATCGAACGTCGATGATGTC
>JAUXJX010000200.1 GCA_030624545.1 Bacteroidota bacterium
AATCAATATAGAGAAAAATAGCACGACGGGCAAAGGGAAATGGCTTCATAACCGACAGCCTTAATGTTGTTTGGACGAGGGAGGATTTTATTTGACTTAGTCGCAAAATTACATGTTATTATAATCTCTTTTGGATGACACAAAGCGAAAGCCCTGATTAAAAAACTCAATCTTCCAATTCGCAAGAACCTTTCATGGATTCCTTTTGGTTGTATGTTTCATAACCTAAAGACCTAATCTAGGCATGTCAAAGAATATCTCTCTTGTTTCACTTGTTTTTCTTATTGTTGGCTGGATCAGCTTAGGCCAGTCTCCTTCCTTACTTACCCTGGTTTTGTGCCTTCTTGCTATGATTTCGGTTCTGTTCCTTTTATATTATCCCTCCATCTGGACAGAAGAGGCTTTTGCGTCAATTTCGTATAAACTGAAGATATCCTCCTTAATTGCCGGCGGCGTTTTCCTTGCCGCTTCCAGCTCAACGCCAGAGTTCTTTACTTCATTTTCAGGGGTTGTGCTGCACAAGGTATTTGCGGTTGGAATTGGCACGGTTCTCTGGTCGGCGTTATTCAATCTGTGCGTCATAATCGGCGTCTGTTCATTATACAAAAGCCCCCTGACGGTTAACCCGAGAATTTATAAAAGGGACATGCCTTTCTACGGTATCGCCATTCTCACGTTGATCCTGCTCTCCCTGGACAAGACTTTTACAAAAATCGATTTCCTCATACTGGTTTCCATCTACGTGATTTACATCATCTTTCTCTCCTTTGATAAATCCGAACCCTATAAGGATGAAACCCATGATAGCTGGTCACTGATTCTCGGCAAGATGTTCGCGGGCATCATTCTCATCGGAGTCTTGTCGCACCTGTTAGTCACGCTTGGATTGCGCATGATTGTGTTAAGTGAATCCCTTTTTGATTACATTTTTCCTGTTACACTGTTGGCTGCCCTGATATTTGCACCGGGCACCTCGATTAGTGATTTGCTCATGTCCATTTCAGCAACCAAGAGGGGCGAAGATTCTGTGGCCATCGTAAACGGCGTAGCATCAAATACTTTTGATTTGACTATTTGCCTCGGTGTCCCTGGCCTGGCCTATACAATGGTGACCAACGAGAGTGTGAGTTTCAACATAGTTGAGTCCGGGCCTATATTGGGAGCCCTCCTGATAGGATATATCGTGGCATTTGTCTTCATTTATACCCAAAAAAAGATCTTCAAATGGGAAGGGTGGATTCTTCTCATTTACTTTTTGATTGCTCTTCTGATGCAGATTGGAATTGTCATATTTTGACGCCGAATCGACTATTTTTAGTTTTTGGGATTTCCGGATGCGTCTCACCGCAGAGCGACTTTGCGGGAGTGAATTTTTTCAGTTAAATTATCTTCACGGTCAAATTTGGATTGCTAGTATGGCTCTAAGAGGAGCTCCCTAGTTTGCAGGACTTCGTATTCAGACAAGCGCTTCGTTCATTCACGCCGCGTCGGTCCTGGAACGTCATCAAATCGATCAGTTCCTTCTTGACTTCCATAGCCCTGCGGCGGCCTATCATGTGGGGTATCCCTCCCGTCATCACAGTTGAACCCACCAATTATTGCAACCTGAAATGTCCTCTCTGCGTGACCGGCAACGGCTCCATGGAGAGAGCAGGCGGGCGCATGTCATTCGATACCTTTCGCCGGCTCATCGATGACATTGGCGACGAGATATGGTATATTATTCTGTACCATCAAGGAGAGCCCTATCTAAACAAGGCGTTTTTGCAGTGCGTGGAATACGCCAAATCAAAAGGACTCTATACCGAAACCAGCACCAATGGTCACTATCTGAACAGGGAAAATGCGGAACTCACTGTGAAGTCCGGTTTGGATGCCATGATCGTTTCTGTGGATGGCACAACCCAAGAGAGTTATGGGCACTATCGGGTCAATGGCAAGCTTGATAAAGTCATCAGCGGAATTCAAAATCTTGTTGCAGCAAAGCACAGGCTGGGCAGCAAAACCCCCTATGTGTTGCTTCAATTTCTGATCATGAAACACAACGAGCATGAAATTCCGCAGATTGAAGCGATGGCAAAGGAGCTTGGTGTGGATCGACTGCTCAAAAAGAACATCCAGGTAGAGAGTCATCAGCAGGCGCTTGAATGGCTGCCGAGCCAGGAGAAGCACCAACGTTATTCGATTGGCGAATCGGACATAGAAGTGCGACGCAACGGGAAAGGCGTCTGCCCCAGGCCCTGGCTCTCTTCGCTAATGAATTGGGACGGCAGTGTGGTCCCGTGCTGTTTCGACAAGAATGGGGCTCATTCCATGGGGGATATCTGGCAGGCGGACGAGTTTTCACATTTATGGAACACGAGCGAATACCAGGATTTTCGCACGAATATGTTGAGGAATCGGGATAAAATTGATATATGCCGCAACTGCAACCAGGGCTTCGGCATCTGGGTCTAAAAAATCAATGAGTTGTGTATCATGGAGATAGAGATTTGGATAGTCCACCCTGAGCGGAGTCGAAGGGTGAACCCACTAAAAACGAATTTGCGACACTCTGCTGCGCAGGCAGGCCGACACAGCCCTCGGGAATCACATTTTTACATCAGACTGTTGAGAGGGGATTTAGGTGTGTGTTTTGGACGACCCCAATTCCACAATTTTGATATACGGCTCTTCCAGCCCCTCTGTACAATTATTACACATTTCGATCGATCTGCGGTCTTTCATCACCTGGCTGCGGAAAGCCATGGATTTTTCGTTTTTCCAGGTTTCGGGGAAGCTGCTTTGGTTGGTAAAAACATTGGCGAAGGCATGTTCGGCGTCTTTATCAAAACAGCAGGGTGAAACGGAACCGTTCCAATTGACGGTAGAATTCAGCCAGAGCCGCTTACACCAATTCTTGATCTCACCCTTCATTTCATAGTTTTGGCCATCATAATCATAACGCTTATGATCGTCCCTCTCCGGGAGAAAGACGTTTGCCTGATCATTCGAATAAACCTGGGCGGTTTTGAAAGAGATGCGATTGACGTCAAATTGTCCGGCTATTTGGATCAGGTCGTCCATTTCCTGCTGGTTGTGCTTGAACACAATAAATTGCAATTCGACCAAAGGAGTTTTGCTCACCAGTCGTTTCTTGGCCCGGCCTATTCGTTCCAATGTGTCCAGAACCAGTTGGTAATTCCCGCCAACCCGGTATTTTTCGTAGGTTTCCTGATTGGTGCCATCCATTGAGAAAATAAGAAAATCGAGCCCGGACAGGACGATTTCCTCTGCCGCTTCTTCGGTGCGAATGTAATGGCCATTGGTGGAAGTCTGCGTGACGATTCCCTTGCCTTTGGCGTAGCGAACAAAATCGAGTAACGACTTGTTGATGAGCGGCTCGCCTTGATTCCACAATTGCACCTGCAAAACACGATCCCCCACATCATCGAGGAGTCTTTTGTAATTTTCGAAATTTAATTTGCCAAGCGCGCGACTCATCTCTCCGTTGCCCGATGGACACATGGGACATTTAAGATTACAGATATTGGTCGGCTCCACCATTAAGAAGAGGGGATATCCCCAGACTATTTGACGCCTCGTCAGTCTGGAAAACAGCATCGACGTGAATATCTTTATCATGTTGGCAATGCGCTTGGGCGTTAGTCGCAAATTGATAATCAGAAGGGATTTGATTATTGATTTGATGGGGACGACGTTCACTGGCTGGATCTCGGTTCTGTGCTTTGTGTCTTTGTGACTTTTTGGCTATGAATTTCTCAGACTATCGGTGAATTCGCTAAAGTCTGACGGCTATCCTGCTTAATTCATAAACCACAGAGCAGGCAGAGGTTGCAGAGTTGTTTTTAGAAGGCTTAACCATGGCAGTCCTTACATTTCGCTCTGCACTATTTGGTGAATCAATATGTTCGCTTAACTTGTTTGTTTTTATTTAATCTCTGCGTTCTCGGCCCCTGCCCGATGCAGGCGGGCGACCTCTGCGGTGAAGAATTCAGGCTAAGTTCTTGAGGCGCTTTTCTTCGTTATGATTTCCCGCGCCGACTGAACCAGGGCGCTCATTTCTTTGAGATTCGCGCGTTTTCGTGAGATGATGTAAGCCCCGATCAAGGCCGGGATGATGGAATTAAGAGTAAACAGAAATAGGGACGTGGCCACCGCGTGGGCGGCATTAATGCCGTAGCCATCCAGAAAAAAAACTGCCAGCCCTTCACGAACGCCGAGTCCCGAAATGCTGATCGGAATGATCCCGGCGCCCCATAAATAAATGGCCGTATGAGCTGTTGCCGCCATGGAAATTTGGCTGACCTGGTTTAGAAGGAGATAGTACTGGAGAACCATCACGGCAAATATCACCATTGAATAAATAAACGTTTTGGCGAGAACGCGATAATTGTCGACCTGCTTTTCCTGCAGCTTGTGAAGCATGGGAGTTCTAGGCAGCACAATGAACAGAACCACAAGAATCAGGAGTGCTGCGACACAATAAACCGTATATTGCGGAAAAGTGATGGGCAGCACGCTGACGATCAGTAACAATTTGATATAAGTCAGGGAGAGTTTTTCCATTCCGAATGCCACGAACTTGCCCCGTTTTTTGCCGCGAAGAAGAAAGACCTTCCCGAATTCGGCCTGCCCGCCGGGAATCATCAGGCGAAAGGCAAATCCGGCCAAAAAAGAAGGAAGAAGGTCGGAAGGGGCAAAGTCGCTTGAATTGCGGCCCACCAGGTATTTCCAGCGCCGGAATTGGATGTTCAAGCTTATGAGACCGAGGAGCACTATCAATAATATGGTTCCGGCAGACAGCAGGGTGTAGTACTCAAGAAATTCTCTGAGATCGACGAGATGTAAAATCCAAATAACCAGCCCAATGCCGATGGCAAATCTGGCTATGTACAGCAGTTTTTCTCTGATCGATCGCTTCATCACTACTAGTACATCTATTTCTTCCAACTATAAAATTGCAGCTCTCCCAGC